>NZ_BBOC01000005.1:0-127952 GCF_001485335.1 Type-D symbiont of Plautia stali
CGTAAAACTGCTGCGCAACGCTATCCGGACCACCGTCGATACAGCTGGCGGTACGCGGTCCATTATCCTTGGTCACCGGTTCGACGGTGGTACAAGCACTGAGCAGTAACGCAGCGGGAACAAGCAGCGCAAAGGCATTGTTTCTCATCTCGATTTCCTTATAGTTCACTGGCAAAGCGCCATTTTTATCATAGAGTATAGTTTCGCTTTTACGCCGTACGAGCTGTTCCCGTCATACTTCAGGATGCAGATACGTTGGCTAAACGCATTCGCCCGAATCACTCAAACAAGGAGACCGCGATGAAATTTTCCACCACGCCCACGCTGGAAGGGCACAGCATCAGCGAATATTGCGGTGTCGTCACCGGTGAAGCGATTCTGGGGGCCAACATCTTCCGCGACTTCTTTGCCGGCATTCGTGACATCGTCGGCGGCCGTTCTGGTGCCTATGAGAAAGAGCTGCGAAAAGCGCGCCAGATTGCGTTTGAAGAACTCGAAGAGCAGGCCAAAGCGCTGGGTGCGAACGCGGTAGTAGGTATTGATATTGATTACGAAACGGTGGGCAAAGACAGCAGCATGCTGATGGTCAGCGTGACCGGCACTGCCGTGATCATTCGCTGATGCGATTGATTGCTCTGCTGGCAGCGGCGTTGCTGCTCAGTGCCTGCCAGTCCTCGATTGAGCCGCGTCACGGTTACTGGGTGGATACCGCCCATCCGGCGCAGGGTGCGCGCCCGAGAGTGAAAGTGGTGGTGATCCACTACACCGCTGAAGACTTCCCCTCTTCACTGGCCACACTCACCGATCGTGAGGTCAGCGCCCATTATTTGATCCCACAGCAGCCAGAACAGAAACGCGGGCAGGGTGTGATATGGCAACTGGTGCCGGAAAGTGAACTGGCGTGGCACGCCGGGCCGAGTTTCTGGCGAGGAGCCACTCGTATCAATGACACGTCGATTGGCATTGAGATTGTGAATCGTGGCTACACGCGAACCTTAACGGGCGTGGAGTGGCAGCCCTTCACGCCGGCACAAATCAGCGTGCTGGTGGCACTGGTGAAAGACATCACCCAGCGCTATGCCATCACGCCCGAGAATCTGGTGGGCCACAGTGATATCGCGCCGCAGCGTAAACAAGATCCCGGCCCGCTCTTTCCCTGGCAGCAACTGGCTGCGCAGGGTTTAGGGGCGTGGCCCGATCAGGCCACAGTGCAGCGTTATTTACACGGTCAGGCGGTCGATGCACCCGTTGATCAGTCAGAACTGCTGGATGCGTTGCAGCGCTACGGCTATGACGTGGCATCGGCCACGACACCACAGATGCAGCGCAAGCTGATTGCGGCGTTTCAGATGCATTTCCGCTCGCGGGATTATCGTGGGATAGCGGATGCAGAAACGCTGGCGATTGCCCGTGCGCTGCTGGCGAAATACGGTGCGGCGCAGTAACGCGCCGCCACAGTTACTGCTGTTGGAACGCTTGCCAGTGCGCAACCAGGCGTTGCAAATCCTGACGGGTGACATCGATGTGCGTCACGATACGTGTCACCGGGCCTACACTGATCAACACATCGCCTGAATGCATCCAGCTTTTCAGTGCTTCAACCTGCTCCGCGGGCACCTTCACAAACAGCATGTTGGTGTGTTGATTCATCACCTCCACACCAATGGCGCTGAGTTGTTCTCCGAGCCACGCCGCATTGTCGTGATCCTCTTTCAGGCGTGACACGTTGTGTTTGAGGGCATATAAGCCAGCCGCCGCGAGAATTCCGGACTGGCGCATGCCACCGCCGGTCATTTTACGCCAGCGGCGCGCCTGCTCAATGTAGGCTTCGTCACCACACAGCAGCGAACCGACCGGCGTGCCCAGTCCTTTTGACAGGCAAATGGTCAGGGTGTCGCAATAACGTGCGATATCCTTCAGCTCAAGATTTTGTGCCACGACCGCGTTAAAAATGCGTGCGCCATCAATGTGCAGCGCCAGTTTACGCTCACGGGTTAAATTCCAGGCTTGTTCCAGATAGCGCTGAGACAGCACCTTGCCGTGATGGGTGTTTTCCAGGCTCAACAGGCGCGTGCGGGCGAAATGGATATCATCCGGTTTGATGGCGGCAATAATATCCGCCAGCGGCAGCGAACCATCTTCGGCGTGGGAAATCGGTTGAGGTTGAATACTGCCCAGCACTGCAGCACCGCCCGCTTCGTATTTGTAGTTATGTGCCTGCTGACCCACGATATACTCGTCGCCGCGCTGACAGTGACACAACAACGCCACCAGATTGGCTTGGGTGCCGGTAGGGAAGAACAAAGCAGCCGCTTTGCCACTCAAACGCGCGGCTTCTGCTTCCAAGGCATTCACGGTGGGATCATCGCGATAGACATCATCGCCAGTTTCGGCGGCCATCATTGCATCCAACATGGCGGCACTCGGGCGGGTTACGGTATCACTGCGTAAATCGATCACATCGCTCTCCTGGGTAAACAGCGTTGTCGGGGCAGCCTTGAGGCTGCCCGTCTGGCGCACATTGCGCTCAGCTTGTAGAAACGGTTTTACCTCAGCCAGTTAGTTTTCGCCAGTTCTACAATCTCATCACCGCGACCATTAAGAATCGCACGCAACATGTACAAACTGAATCCTTTGGCCTGTTCGGCTTTGATCTGCGGCGGCATCGACAACTCTTCTTTGGCAGTAATCACATCGACCAGCACCGGTCCGTCATGCGCAAAAGCCTGTTCCAGAGCGCCATTAAGGTCTGAGGCTTTCTCGACGCGAATGCCTTTGATGCCACAGGCGGCAGCGATAGCGGCGAAATCAGGGTTTTCCAAATCCGTACCATCAGTGAGATAGCCGCCCGCTTTCATCTCCATCGCCACAAAGCCCAGCACGCTGTTATTGAAGATCACCAGCTTCACCGGCAACTTGAGTTGCGCCACGGAGATGAAATCGCCCATCAGCATGCTGAAACCGCCATCGCCACACAGCGCCACCACCTGACGCTGTTTATCAATGGCCTGCGCGCCCAATGCCTGCGGCATCGCGTTGGCCATCGAACCATGATTGAACGACCCTAACAGACGACGTTTGCCGTTCATTTTCAAATAGCGGGCGGCCCAGACGGTAGGCGTACCGACGTCACAGGTGAAAATGGCATCATCGGCAGCGTACTGGCTGATTTGTTGCGCCAGATATTGTGGGTGAATGGCTTGTTTATCATTGGCGGTGGCCAGCTCGTCCAGCCCTTTACGTGCATCAACGTAGTGCTCCAACGCGCTGTCGAGGTGGTGGCGATCGCTTTTGCGGCTGAGCTGAGGTTGCAGCGCCTGTAAGGTGGCTTTGATGTCGCCGACCAGCGCCATATCAACATGGCTATGCGCGCCGAGGCTGGCCGGGTTGATATCGATCTGGATAATCCTGGCATCGGCGGGATAGAACGGGCGGTAGGGGAATTGGGTACCGAGCAGCACCAGCGTATCGGCGTTCATCATGGCGTGATAGCCGGAAGAGAAGCCAATCAGACCCGTCATGCCAACGTCGTAGGGGTTATCGTACTCGATGTGCTCTTTACCGCGCATCGCGTGCACCACTGGCGCTTTCAGGGTCTCTGCCAGCTTCACCACTTCAGCGTGCGCCCCGGCGCAACCGCTGCCGCACATCAGGGTAATATTTTGCGCACCGTTCAGGGTTTCGGCCAGGCGGGAAATTTCGCTGGATGAGGGGACAACCTGCGGCAGTTGTGGCGGATACCACTCACTGCGTGCGCCTTCTGGCGCGGGTTTTAACGCCACATCGCCGGGCAGCACAATCACCGACACACCGCGATTCAGGATCGCTTTGCGCATCGCAATCCCCAGCACCTGCGGTAACTGCTCAGGGTTGGAAACCAGCTCGCAATAGTGGCTGCATTCACGGAACAGCTCCTGTGGATGCGTTTCCTGAAAATAGCCGCTGCCGATTTCACTGGAAGGGATGTGTGCGGCAATCGCCAGCACCGGAACGTGATTTCGATGGCAATCAAACAAGCCATTAATCAGATGCAGGTTTCCGGGGCCACAGGAACCGGCGCACACTGCCAGTTCACCGCTGATTTGGGCTTCGGCCCCCGCCGCAAAGGCGGCGACCTCTTCATGGCGCGTGGGCATCCATTCGATGGTGCCCATTCGATTCAGGCTGTCGCTCAACCCATTGAGGGAGTCACCCGTGACGCCCCAGATGCGCTTTACGCCCGCGCTCTCCAGGGTTTTGGCCAGCAGCGCTGCCACAGTTTGTTTCATCGTTCGCTCCTTTCTGGTGTTTGCCATCTATCCCGATGGCGGAAACGTGTCAGTCAGAAGCTTAGACGATGGAATCCTCGCGTAGCCGTGAAAAAATGCGCTGTTAGCGATTAAGCGGAAAACAGCGCGATAAGGATCGGAGCCAGTAAACTCATGATAAAGCCGTGTACTATTGCGGCTGGCACAATCTCCATACCGCCCGTGCGTTGCAAGATTGGCAAGGTGAAATCCATCGACGTAGCGCCACTTAGCCCCAGCGTCATGCTACGTTGGCGACCGATCAGCACTGGAATCAACATAATGGTGATCAGCTCGCGTAACAGGTCATTAAAGAAGGCCGCACTACCAATCACCGGGCCAAAAGATTCGGTCATTAGAATGCCTGAGAGGGAATACCAGCCAAAACCGCTGGCTAAGGCCATACCCGTTTTCATCGGCAGATCGAGCCACAACGCCGCTAACATACCGCCGATGAGCGCACTGCCAAGAGACACCGCGGCGACCAGCATGCCACGTCGGTTCAGGGTTATTTGGCGCAACGTCATGCCGCTGCTGCGTAGCTGAATACCCACCAGAAACAGCATCAGCATCAACGCATATTCGCTTACGGTTGAGGCATGGCGCAGCGCGGGCCATTGGGTAAGACCGAGTAAAAACCCCGCCAATACGGAACCACAGAGCTTGAGCGACTCCAGCGCCATATGCAGGCGTGAGGGCAAGGCTTGCTGCTTGTGCGGGTGGTGCCAGGGAACACGCTTCTCCAGTAGCCAGAATGCTAACAGTGAGCAGGCCAGAATGCATAGCATGCTGATAAGGGCGATATGAAAGATCGCCAGTAAATTGCTACTCAGGTTATCAAGAAACGCCAGGCTGGTGCCCATAAAGAACAGAATGATATACACCAGTGCGCTGAGCATGCGGGCAACGCCGCGCAGCAGGGGAGCATGCTGGATGTGCAGCAGGTAACCGAAAACCAGCGGCAGCAGAATAATGATTAAGCCGTACATATTACGCGTCCATCCTTGGGAAAGGGCCGCAACGCTAGCGGAAAATATTTGAAGTGTAAACCTTTTCCCGGTTCGATAACTTGACCAACCTAACGCCGCGGACCATGCTCAGGCAAACAGCGAAGGGAGGAAAAGATGATTCTGGAACACATCGACATTGTGGGTTTTCGTGGCATTAATCGGCTGTCGTTGCCGCTGACTGACACCAATCTGCTGATTGGCGAGAATGCCTGGGGTAAATCGAGCCTACTGGATGCCTTGACCTTGCTGTTAGCACCTGCTGCTGAGCCTTATCAATTTTCCGAGCACGATTTTCATTTCCCTCCCGGTGACCTGGACGCGCGCCTGCGCCAGCTAAGATTGGTGTTCCGTTTTCGCGCCCAGGACGACGATGAAAATGCGGTGTTTCAGCCTTTCTGGCAGCACGATGACATGGGGCGTTATATCAGCTTTAGCACCCGTGCGCGGCGTAACGAACACGGGGTGAAAACCACCTGGCGCTTTATTGATCAGCATGGCGATGTGTTACCGATGGAGGGCACGGAGGCTGCGCTGGCCCATTTACGTGCTTTTTACCCCGTATTACGCCTGCGCGATGCGCGTTTTGGTCGGCGTGGGCGACAGAGTGAAACGGATGCGGATCGGCGGGCATCGACCATGAGCGAGCTGGTGCAGGAAGTCGATAAGTTAACGCGTGATTTAGTGGTGCGTCCGCAAACGCTGAGCGATGATTTACTGCGTCAGGGATTGCACACCATGCAGCAACTGCTGGAGCACTATTTTCTCGTGCAGCAACCTGGCAGCAGTGCTGCGCGTGTGGCCCCCGAAATGCGCGACGGCAGCCAGGGCTGGCGATCGCTGGATAAGCTGAATCATCTGATTGCGAGCACTGAGTCACGTAGCCGTCAGGTGATCCTGTTACGGATGTTTTCGCTGTTAATTCAGGCGCACGGTAACGAAGCGTTACCGCCGGGTGCGCATCCGCTGCTGTTGGTCGAAGACCCGGAAACGCGCTTGCACCCCATTATGCTATCGGTGGCGTGGAATCTGTTGGATCTGATGCCATTGCAGAAAATCACCACTACCAATTCTGGTGAACTGCTCTCGCAGGTGCCGGTGGAAAACATCTGCCGGTTAGTGCGTGAACCCACGCGGGTCGCAGCCTGGCGCGTGGGGCCTGAAGGGCTGAGTGCCGAGGAGAGTCGGCGTATTGGCTTCCACATTCGCGTTAATCGCCCATCAGCCCTGTTTGCGCGATGTTGGTTGTTGGTGGAAGGCGAGACGGAAGTGTGGATTATCAATGAGCTGGCGCGGCAGCGTGGCTATCACTTTGCTGCTGAAGGGGTCAAAGTGATTGAGTTTGCCCAAGCCGGTCTTAAGCCGTTATTGAAGTTTGCCCGCCGCATGGGCATCGCCTGGCATGTGCTGACGGACGGTGATGAAGCGGGCAACAAATATGCTGCCAGTGCGCGCGGCCAACTGCAGGAGCATGAGCAGGAGGCCGACCATCTGACCCAGTTCCCGGCACCTGACATCGAACATTTTCTTTATAAGCATGGGTTTAGTGATGTTTACCACCAGACGGCGCACCTGCCGTTAAACGTGCCAATGAATGCACGGCGTATTATTACCAAAGCGATTCAACATAGTTCGAAGCCAGAGCTGGCGATCGCCGTTGCGCTGTCGGCGGCAGAACGCGGCCCAGAGGCGATTCCGCCGTTGCTCGACCAGTTATTTGCTCGCGTGATGTGGTTAGCCAGAGGTCGGGCGGACTAAGACGCGGGAAAATTCGTAAAAGAAAAATGCCAGCGTATGCGGCTGGCATTTTTTTTCGGGAGTGGTCAGAATGAGTGAAGCGTCACGCGAGTTGCGTGGCTTCACAGGGCACAATCAGACTGGCGTGATTGCCTTTTGGCCCTTCATGGACATCGAACTGAACCTGCTGGCCGGCCTTCAGCGTTCTGTATCCCTCCATCTGAATCGTGGAGTAGTGCGCGAAGATATCGTCGCCGCCGCCAATCGGACAGATAAAGCCGAAGCCTTTGGCGTTGTTGAACCATTTAACAGTACCCGTCTCCATGCTTTTACTTCCCTCGCAAGACATTTTGATAAGTAGGTGAGGTCATTGAAGCTGTGAGTCGAGTTTGTTTAAAACTCAATCAGCTTGTGTAAGTAGAATGTAGAGAAACGGACCTTATCGTCAAGCAAACGGCCCTGGCGCATGGGGAGAAATTCATCAAAATTTGAGGCAGTTAACGCTATTGCAAATTTTGTGATACAGGTCGCGCATGGGCTTTTAGTGCCGTTTTTTAATCGAGGAATGGTGGCTTGACAGACATGTTAAACTTAAGAATGGGCACAGCAATGTGCACAATCGTAACGCAGAATTTCGACGGAACATTATGGCAAACACAAACGACTGGCTTAATTTTGAACATCTGGCCGAAGATAAAGTACGCGAAGGGTTAAAGCCGCCTTCAATGTATAAAGTCATTCTGAATAATGACGATTATACACCTATGGAATTTGTTATTGACGTGGTGCAAAAGTTCTTTTCTTATGATGTTGAACGTGCAACGCAACTGATGTTGAAAGTTCACTACCATGGAAAGGCGATCTGTGGTGTATTCACTGCAGAAGTGGCGGAAACAAAAGTCGCCCAGGTGAACAACTACGCACGAGAGAATGAACATCCGTTGCTGTGTACGCTAGAAAAAGCCTGAGCCCGTCTCCATATAGGGGATAGGTCGTCAGAGCGATAATTGGGGGAGGTGCCAAATGCTCAATCAAGAACTGGAACTCAGTTTAAACATGGCTTTCGCCAGAGCGCGCGAGCACCGTCATGAGTTTATGACCGTCGAGCATCTGTTGCTGGCATTGCTCAGCAACCCGTCGGCCAGAGAGGCATTGGAAGCCTGTACGGTAGATATCGTGGCTCTGCGACAGGAACTCGAAGCCTTCATCGAACAAACCACACCGGTGCTGCCAGCCAGTGAAGAAGAGCGCGATACGCAACCGACGCTCAGCTTCCAGCGCGTGTTGCAGCGTGCGGTATTCCATGTCCAGTCATCCGGTCGCAGCGAAGTGGCTGGGGCAAACGTGCTGGTCGCCATCTTCAGCGAGCAGGAGTCGCAAGCGGCTTATCTGCTGCGCAAACACGAAGTGAGCCGCCTTGATGTGGTGAACTTTATCTCCCATGGTACGCGTAAAGACGAACCCGGCCAGCCGCAGAACAACGCGGAAAATCCGGTTAACGAAGAGCAAGCAGGCGGGGAGGAACGTATGGAAAACTTCACCACCAATCTTAATCAGCTTGCTCGTGTCGGCGGAATCGATCCGCTGATCGGCCGCGATAAAGAGCTGGAGCGTGCCATTCAGGTGCTGTGCCGTCGCCGTAAGAACAACCCGCTGCTGGTGGGTGAGTCTGGCGTGGGTAAAACCGCGATTGCGGAAGGTCTTGCCTGGCGCATTGTGCAGGGCGATGTACCTGAAGTGATGAAAGACTGCACTATTTACTCGCTCGATATCGGTTCGTTGCTGGCAGGCACCAAGTACCGTGGTGACTTTGAGAAACGTTTTAAAGCGCTGCTGAAACAGCTCGAACAGGACACCAGCAGCATTCTGTTTATCGACGAAATCCACACCATTATTGGTGCGGGTGCTGCCTCTGGCGGACAAGTCGATGCGGCTAACCTGATCAAACCGCTGCTTTCCAGCGGGAAAATCCGCGTGATGGGTTCAACCACCTATCAGGAGTTCAGCAATATCTTTGAGAAGGACCGTGCGCTGGCGCGTCGTTTCCAGAAGATCGATATCACCGAACCTTCTGTGGAAGAGACCGTACAGATCCTCAACGGCCTGAAACCGAAATACGAAGCGCATCACGATGTGCGCTATACCGCGAAAGCGGTGCGTGCTGCGGTAGAGCTGGCGGTGAAATACATCAACGATCGTCATTTGCCTGATAAGGCTATCGACGTGATTGATGAAGCCGGTGCGCGTGCGCGTCTGGTGCCGGTCAGCAAGCGCAAGAAAACCGTCAACGTTTCTGACATCGAATCTGTGGTGGCGCGTATTGCGCGTATCCCAGAGCAAAGTGTCTCGGCAACGGACCGCGATACGCTGAAGAACCTTGGCGACCGTCTGAAAATGCTGGTGTTCGGACAGGACAACGCGATTGAAGCGCTGACGGAAGCGATCAAAATGAGCCGTGCAGGCTTAGGCCAGGAGCGTAAACCGGTAGGTTCGTTCTTGTTTGCCGGCCCGACAGGTGTGGGTAAAACCGAAGTCACGGTTCAGTTGGCGAAGGCGCTGGGTATTGAGCTGCTGCGTTTCGATATGTCCGAATACATGGAGCGTCACACGGTTAGCCGTTTGATCGGTGCGCCTCCGGGCTATGTGGGCTTCGACCAGGGTGGTTTGCTCACTGATGCGGTGATCAAACATCCACATGCGGTGGTGCTGCTGGATGAAATCGAGAAGGCTCACCCGGATGTCTTTAACCTGCTGTTGCAGGTGATGGACAACGGCATGCTGACCGATAACAACGGCCGCAAAGCGGACTTCCGCAATGTCGTGCTGGTGATGACCACCAACGCCGGTGTGCGTGAAACTGAGCGTAAATCGATTGGTCTGATTCATCAGGACAACAGCACTGATGCGATGGAGGAGATCAAAAAGATCTTCACACCAGAGTTCCGTAACCGTCTCGACAACATTATCTGGTTCCGTCACCTGGATACGGCGGTGATTCACCAGGTCGTGGATAAATTTATCGTCGAGTTGCAGGCACAGTTGGATGCGAAAGGCGTATCACTGGAAGTCAGTGATGATGCGCGTGACTGGCTGGCTGACAAAGGATACGACAAGGCGATGGGTGCACGTCCGATGGCACGTGCCGTACAGGAAAATCTGAAGAAACCATTGGCGAACGAACTGCTGTTTGGTTCATTGGTCGACGGAGGCTCAGTCTCGGTGGCGCTGGATAAAGAGAAAAACCAGCTGACTTACCACTTCCTGAGTGCGGAAAAACGTAAAACCGAAGGGACTGTGCACTGATGTGCTAATTTCCAGATAAGAAAAGGCCGGATGAGAATCCGGCCTTTTTTTTCGCGCTCAGTTACTTGCCACCAACGCGAGATGTGGGCAACAACTTAGCGACTACGGAAGACAATGCGGCCTTTGCTCAGGTCGTACGGGGTCAACTCGACAGTCACTTTGTCGCCCGTCAGGATGCGGATGTAGTTTTTGCGCATTTTACCGGAGATATGAGCGGTAACCACGTGCCCGTTTTCAAGTTCTACGCGGAACATGGTGTTAGGTAACGTATCCAGTACGGTACCTTGCATTTCAATATTGTCTTCTTTGGCCATCGAATCCTCTGGGTGAACTACCAAACTGTTGAACCGGCAAGATAATGCCGAATTCCATGATTTATGTAAAGAACCGTTGGTGATTTTGCCAACGCTTCGCCGTGCGTCGCGCCATTGCGCGTGCATTACGGAAAAATTCGGGTGTTTTTTGACGTCTGCGGGGGATTAGCGGGCTAAGAATCTGTAGCAATTGGCTGCTGATGCACAACTGATACAGCTTCGGGAAATGTATGAGATTCCCAACCTGGCAATTCCGGCTCGCCACAGCGAAGCGCGGACGACATACCAAACTCGCTTATTGTATCACTTTTGTCGGGAATTGTGTGCAAAACATCTGCGGGGAGGGTCAAAAAAGGGTTTGTGTTTGCCAGCAACCCGCCAAAACAGGCTGCCACGCCAGTGTTTGCACGTACTGTAAATAATCGACACGCGGGATTTCAACGGCGCCCAATGAGGCGGTATGCGGGTTCAGTACCTGGCAATCAATCAAACGCCCCTGGTGAGCCAGAAAATGTTGAGAGAAAACCCATAACGCGGTTTTTGACGCATTCTCCTGACGGCTGAACATCGATTCACCACAAAAAATCTGCCCAAGTGCCAGGCCATACATGCCGCCGACTAAACGATGATCGCTCCAGACTTCAATGGAGTGGGCATGGCCCAGCTCATACAAGCGGAGCCAGGCGCGCTTCACTTCAAACGTAATCCACGTCCCTTCCTGACGACAGCTGGCACAGCCCTCAAGCACCTGCGGAAACGCATGATTCATGGTGACACGAAAAGGAGAGCGACGATGAAAGCGCGCCATGCTCCGGCTGAGATGGAAAGATTCTGGCAACATCACGGCACGTGGATCCGGCGACCACCACAAAATTGGGTCACCGGGGGAGAACCACGGAAAAATACCGCGCTGATAGGCATTCATCAGGCGGGCAGGGGAGAGATCGCCACCCATCGCCAACAGTCCATTTGGCTCGCGCAGCGCCATCTCTGGCGGTGGAAAATTTAACGAATCCCGTGAAAGCTGTACCAGTCTCATTGCGTCATTTACCCTTCGGGCTAGTCGCTTAGACTATAGCGCAAAGCGCTGGTGGAAACGCCAGTAGCGACCCGCTTTTGAGATTAATTCGTCGTGTGAACCCGATTCAATAATCTGTCCTCGATCCATAACGCAAATTCGATCCATCTTCTCAAGGCCGCTTAAACGGTGCGTCACCATGATCAGCGTTTTATCACCCGCTACCTGTTGCAACAGCGCTAAAATTTGCTGTTCGGTGGTGGCATCAAGCCCTTCTGTGGGTTCATCCAACAGCCACAAATCACCGTTATGCAGCAGTGCGCGGGCGATGGCCAAACGGCGCAGTTCACCGCCTGATAGCGGGCGACCGCCTTCCCCCATCCACGCATTAAGTCCTTCATCATGCTCAACTAAATGGCTGAGACCTACCTGGCGCAAAACATCCTGCAACTGTGTGTCGCTGGCCATTGGGTTAGCCAACAGTAAATTGTCACGCAGCGGCTGACTAAACAGATGGACGCGCTGGGTAACAACGCTGATACGCTGGCGCAGGCTGGTTTCATCCCATTCATTAATCGGGATCGCGTTGAGCGCGATTTCACCTTGCTGCGCTTCCCAGCCGCGCGTGATCAACGCCAGCAGGCTGGATTTCCCGCAGCCGGTGGGGCCGAGCAACGCCAGATGTTCACCGGCTTTGAGATGAAGTGAAAAGTGGTTAAGCACCGGCTCTGGCCGCTGTGGGTAACGAAAAACAATATCTTCCAGCGTAAGCGCAATGCCGGGCTGAGAATGTATCGTTGTGTCCGGGAAACGGATTTGCGGCACCTGCTCAATAATCTCCTGCACGCGTTGTGCCGCTCCCGTGACCTGAGCCAAAGGCAGAAATGCACCGGCAACCGGGGCCAGTGCTTCAAATGCCGCCAGACCGCAGAAGACAAACAGCGCGATGAATGCACCGGGCGCTGCGTTATCTCCCACGCCCGCGGCTGAAATCCACAGCAGGAGCACCACCGTTGAACCACTGATCAGCAGCAGCACACTCTGCGCGACGGCCTGCAGACGATGCTGGCGGCGTTGAGCCTGCTGCCAGGCTTTTTCTTCATCATCGAGGTGAGTGCGCCACAGCGTCGCCGCACCATAAATGTGTAATTCAGCCAGCCCGCTCACCCAGCGTGTGAGTTGCAAGCGCCAACTGGCCTGGCGTTGCGAGATTTGCTGGCCAGCAGAAGTTCCGAGCCGCCAGAACAGAGGCGGGAGGATGATTAATGTCAGCAGCATGATGCCACCCAGCAGCAAAGCCAATGGCACATCCAGATAGGCCAAACCGCAGGTGACGATAATAATGACAACGGCGGCACCCAGCAGCGGCGAAATCACCCGCAGGTAAAGATGATCCAGCGTATCAACATCGCTAACAAAGCGGTTCAGCAGATCGCCCTGACGAAAGCGCGCCAGCTGCTCTGGTGCCAGCGCAATCAGCTTGCTGAAGGTGAATACGCGCAAATGCTGCAATACCCGGAATGTTGCATCGTGACTGACCAGACGTTCAAAGTAACGGGATGCCGTGCGGGTAATGGCCGCGCCGCGCACGCCTGCGGCGGGCAGCATGTAGTTAAAGCTATACAGGCCCGCCACACCCGCCAGCGAGGAGGCGGCAAGGAACCAGCCAGACAAGGTAAGCAGGCCGATGCTGGCCAGCAAGGTCGCGATCGCCAGGATGATGCCTAAACCTAAACGCCAGGGGTGACGGCGATAGAGACGCAAGAACGGCAATAAATTTTTCATCAAACAATCTCCTGCTGGCGGTGCTGCGCCATCTCGCGCAGCGGACCCTCTTGATCCTTCAATTGTTGCCAACTGCCCTGCTGTACCAATTGCCCGGATTGCATGACCCACACTTCATCCCAATCGGCGAGCGCATTGAGCTGATGCGTGATCATCAGGGTGGTTTGCTGGGTAGCCGCCTGATGCAGCGCATGCATGACATGTTGCTCGCTTTGGCTATCCAGTCCGGAACCAGGCTCATCCAACAACAGGAGCTGTGCGGGCTTCAACAGCGCCCGCGCCACCGCTACGCGCTGCGCCTGACCAACAGAAAGCCCTAATCCGCCATCGCCCAGTGGCGTGTCCAACCCTTGCGGAAGTTGTGCCAGAAAATCATTCACCCCCGCGCGTTGCAGCACATTCGTGAGCGTGATGTCATCAACCGTTCGGTTCAGTAACAGGTTTTCGCGCAGCGTTGACGCAGGCAAATGGGGATTTTGTCCAACCCAGGCCAGATGCTGGTGCCAGTTGTCGCGGCTGATTTCACGCAGTTCGTGACCGTTGACGCGTAGCGAACCCTGATAAGGCAGAAAGCCGAGTAGCACGTTCATCAACGCCGTTTTACCGGCACCACTTTGACCAATCAACGCGATGCGTTTGCCGGCTGCGAGAGTGAAATTAAGAGGTTGAGACAGCGGCTCACCGCGGGCTGTCATGACAATCAAATCCTGCGCCAGCAGCGTCAATGGTGTATCAAATGCTATTGAGGTAGAAGACTGAGCCGCGTCGATATCAGGGCTTTCTGTCAGGAAGCTGTCCAGTGCATCTGCCCCGCCAACCGCCTGTGCTTTAGCGTGATAAAAAGTGCCGAGATCGCGTAGAGGCTGGAAAAATTCCGGTGCCAGAATCAGGGCCAGGAATCCGGCAAACAGCGTGACGCCGGTTCCGTAATGCCCAAAGTTGAGTTCGCCAAGGTAGGAAAAACCGAAATAAACCGCGACGACGGCAATTGCCAGGGAAGCGAAGAATTCCAGAACGGCCGAAGAGAGGAAGGCCAGGCGCAACACTTCCATGGTGCGCTGACGGAAATCCGTGGTGCTTTCGGCAATCGCATGCTGTTCGGCTTTGGCGCGATGAAACAAGCGTAGGGTTTCGCGCCCGCGCAAGCGATCATAAAAATCGCCACTCAGTCGAGCCAGCGCCTGAAAATTTCGACGGTTAGCTTCTGCCGCACCCATGCCGACCATCGCCATAAACAGCGGAATGAGCGGTGCGGTTGCGAGTAGAATCAGACCGGCGGCCCAATTGACGGGGAAGATAGCAATCAATATGGCAAAGGGAATAAACACGGCCAGCGACATTTGCGGAATATAGCGCGCGTAATACTCCTGCATCTCTTCAATCTGTTCCAGCAGCAGTGTTGCCCAACTGCCCGCGGGTTTGCCCTGAATCCAGGCGGGGCCTAACGCATTCAGTCTATCCAGCACCTGCTGGCGCAAAGCACGGCGAATCGCAACACCCGCCTGGTATCCTGCCATTTCGCGCGCATAATTCAGCCCGGCGCGCAGGACAAAGCAGAGCAACAGCAGCATAAAATCCGCAAGCAGTGAGCCGCGTGGCTGTTGCGCCACAATCAAATTTTGCAACAACGAGGCCAGCAACCAGGCCTGAACAATAATGACCAGCGCCCCGGCTAAACCGAAAAGCGATGCTGCACGTAATCTACGTGCGCCGTGAATGCGTTGCTGACGAAGCCAGCGGAGAAGGTGTTGCTGCCGTGATTTATCCATGCGAAGCCGTTTGATCACTGATGGAGAGAGGCAAATACCGGATCAATTGTCCGGACATAGTAAGCGCATGAACTGTAGCACGCAGGTCATAAAAAAGGCGACCAATATAGGTCGCCTCTCAGCAATTATGATCAGCTTATTAACAACTTACTTATCGTTTTTAACCAAGCCATCAAGATAACGTTCTGCATCGAGTGCTGCCATACAACCGGTGCCCGCAGAGGTAATTGCCTGACGATAGATGTGGTCCATCACGTCGCCCGCAGCGAATACGCCAGGAATGCTGGTTTGTGTCGCGTTACCGTGCAGGCCGGACTGCACTTTGATATAGCCGTTTTCGAGCGCTAACTGACCATCAAAAATAGCCGTGTTAGGGCTGTGGCCGATAGCCACAAACAGACCCGCAACATCCAGGGTCGACGGCGCTTCACCCTTGGTCGAGAGTAATTTCAGGCCGGTTACGCCCATCTGATCGCCAACCACTTCTTCCAGGGTGCGGTCGGTGTGCAGCACGATATTGCCGCTGCTGACTTTCGCCATCAGACGGTCAATCAGGATCTTTTCAGCACGGAAGCTGTCGCGGCGGTGAATCAGATGCACTTTTGACGCGATGTTGGCCAGGTAAAGTGCCTCTTCAACCGCAGTGTTACCGCCACCAATGACAGCGACTTCCTGGTTGCGATAGAAAAAGCCGTCACAGGTCGCGCAAGCGGACACGCCTTTACCTTTAAAGGCTTCTTCAGAAGGCAGACCGAGGTAACGTGCTGACGCCCCCGTTGCGATGATCAGTGCATCAGCGGTGTATTCGCCACTGTCGCCCGTCAGGCGGAAGGGACGGTTCTGCAAATCCACAGTATGGATGTGGTCGAACAAAATTTCGGTGTTGAACTTCTCGGCATGCTCATGCATGCGCTCCATCAGCGACGGACCAGTCAGATCGTGCGGGTCGCCAGGCCAGTTCTCCACTTCAGTAGTGGTGGTGAGCTGGCCACCTTTTTCCAGTCCGGTAATCAATACCGGATTCAGGTTGGCGCGCGCTGCATACACTGCAGCGGTATAACCGGCAGGGCCGGAGCCCAAAATGAGCAGCTTACTGTGTTTGGCCGTACTCATGCGTTCCTCAGTTTTTTTCTGACAACATAGTTTTTGATTGTAGGGAAATTAGCGACGCAAAAAAAGGTTTCAGCGATTTTGTTAACAATCGCTGCAAGCGGCGTAGTCGATGAGGCGCAATTTTGCACGTCTGTTGCGCCAAAAGGGGGCAATGCTCGGCAATTTCTGGTGCAGCAGTATAAAAATTCTCATTAAAAAACAGCATCCCAGCACTCTGTCTGGCATCTTGTACTGAATTTGGATGTTTTACTTTGACAATCGCCTGCTGTTTTGCGAAAACATTACCAGAAGCAGAGAATATTTAGCGGCGCAAAACAGAATTTCATTTCTGTTTTGCGTGTTTTTGCCAGATAAACTCAGTCTGACATTGGTAATGACGCATGGTGTGGACAGACAACATGCGTCATACGGATGGCCGCATTACTGCACAGACTTATAGGCTTCGCTTAAGTAAGGCCCTGAACAATGAGCGTTTTCAGGGTGTGGCAGGTAAAGGGAAGGAATTAAGAGAGACAATAATAATGGTAGACAATAAGAAACGCCCCGGAAAAGACCTGGATCGTATCGACAGAAACATTCTGAATGAATTGCAGAAAGACGGTCGTATTTCCAATGTTGAGCTTTCGAAACGTGTTGGGTTATCACCTACACCGTGTCTTGAGCGTGTGCGTCGCCTGGAGCGTCAGGGCTTCATTCTGGGTTATACCGCACAGCTGAACCCGCATTATCTGGACGCTTCACTGCTGGTGTTTGTTGAGATTACTCTGAATCGTGGTGCGCCCGATGTGTTTGAGCAATTTAACGCCGCAGTGCAAAAACTTGAGGAAACTCAAGAGTGTCACCTCGTTTCCGGTGACTTTGACTACTTGCTGAAAACCCGTGTACCGGACATGTCCGCCTATCGTAAGCTCCTGGGTGAAACCTTGCTGCGCCTACCGGGCGTGAATGACACCCGTACTTACGTGGTAATGGAAGAGGTCAAACAGAGCAATCGTCTGGTGATCAAAACCCGGTAGTGCAGGGCAGGTGCAAAGCTTGCAGGAATTCGGTACACTCCTGTGAATTCATACAGGATCAGCGTCGGGCTTGCCCGACGCTGTTTCCTTCTTAATTTACAGGCACCTGGAGAGTTCTCTTGAGCCAGGAATATACAGAAGATAAAGACGTTTCGTTACAACCGCTGAGCAGTGGACGCAGGCTGCTGGAAGCGTTACTCATCCTTGTGGCCCTGTTCGCCATCTATTTGATGGTGTCGCTGGTTAGCTTCAACCCTTCAGATCCAAGCTGGTCGCAGACCGCCTGGCATGAGCCGATTCATAATTTAGGCGGCAGTGTTGGCGCATGGCTGGCGGATACCTTGCTGTTCATTTTTGGCGTGATGGCCTATGCCATTCCTCCCGTCATTATTGGGCTGTGCTGGATTACGTTCCGTCAGCGCGATCGTCAGGATTACATCGATTACTTTGCCGTTGGTTTACGTTTGATCGGCGTGTTGGCTTTGGTGGTCACCACCTGCGGCCTGGCCGCGCTCAACGTGGATGACATCTGGTACTTTGCTTCCGGCGGCGTGATTGGCAGCCTGGTCAGCAATGCGATGGCACCGTGGTTCAGTTCCGCGGGCGGCACCTTAACGCTGCTGTGCGTCTGGGCTGCGGGTATTACGCTGTATACCGGCTGGTCCTGGCTTACCATTGCCGAAAGGATTGGCGGTGTGGTGATGGGCGTGCTGACTTTTGCCAGCAATCGCTCGCGCCATGACGAACCCTGGCAAGAAGATGACGAGTACGAAGACGAGGAGCAGGCAGAAGATGCCGCGCCTCCGTTACGTGCTACGCAAGCCCATCATGACGCTGATGACGTTCTGCTGGCTAAACCACGTAAAATCGCCGAGCCCATTGCGGAAGAACTGGCGGATGATCCGCTGTTGGCGAAAGCCAGTGCAGCAACAGCCGCGGCTATTGCGGTTACCACAAAAGCCGCACAAAAGGCTCCGACTGCTGTGCAACCTGCGGTCAGTTCGCCAACTGAATCCTCTGTTGTGACGCCTCCGGTGAACGCTTTGCCAACCGAACCTGTGCCAGTAGCACCTGTTGCGGCTGCTCCCGAGCCAGTGATTCAGCCTGCGCCACCGTTGTATCGTTTTGAAGTGCCGAATGAACCTGCGCCAACGCCCGCTCCGTTCTCACTGGCTGATGAGGATGATGGCCCGCGCATGGGCAACTGGCAGGATGCGGCATCCTCGTCTGCTTCTCTCAATACTGCTGCAGTGGCAGCAGCAGCGGGCATGGCGGCGGTGAAGAGCGCGTCAGCTTACACACCGGCTTTTGATATTGTCCCTGAGCGAGATTACAACCCGCAGGTGAAGCAGGGTATTGGTCCTGAATTACCGCGTCCGAATAAAGTCAAACTGCCAACCCGTCGTGAACGGGCTTCTTATGGCATTAAACTGCCATCTCAGCGTATGGCGGAAGAAAAGGCACGAGAAGAGGCGGAGCAGACGTTGCCAGAAATGACGGCAACCTACCATGAACCGCAACATGATCATGATGATGATGCCGCACTGCAGCAGGCACAGTTGCGTCAGGCCTATGAATCTCAACAGCAGCAGCGTTATGGCGACAGCTGGCAGCAGCAACCGGAAGAGGATGATGAAGAGGCGTTGCATCAGGCGCAGCTCGCGAATCAGTTTGCGGCACAGCAGCAACAGCGCTATCAGCCATCAGATGCCAGTGATGGCCCGGTATTTAGTCTTGATACCTCGTCAGCCTTTGATTTTTCGCCGATGAAAGATTTGGTTGATGACGGTCCAAGCGAGCCGCTGTTTACTATTGCCGCGACGCCAGAACCGGAAGCGCCATCGCAATGGCAGCAGCCTGCAGCGCCGCAACCGGAAACCCTGCCATCGTTGACTGAGCAGAACAGCCCATGGTCTTCGGCTGAGCCGGAAAGTTATGCTGCACCCAGCGAAACGCCAAAACCGGCTACGCCAGCGCAGGACAGCCTGTTCCATCCGTTCCTGGTGCGTCATGAGCGGCCACTGGAAAAACCGTCTACTCCATTGCCAACGCTCGATTTACTGACTTCGCCGCCTTCGGAAGAAGAGCCGGTGGATATGTTTGCCCTTGAGCAAACTGCGCGTCTGGTTGAAGCGCGTCTGGCTGACTATCGTGTGAAAGCGGAAGTGGTGGGCATTTCGCCAGGCCCGGTGATCACCCGTTTTGAACTCGACCTTGCGCCGGGTGTGAAAGCCGCTCGTATCTCTAACCTGTCACGCGATTTAGCGCGCTCACTCTCTGCGGTTGCAGTGCGTGTGGTGGAAGTGATTCCGGGCAAGCCTTATGTCGGGCTGGAGTTACCGAACAAGCACCGCCAAACCGTGTATCTGCGTGAAGTACTGGATTGCGATAAATTCCGTGATAATCCTTCACCGCTCTCTGTGGTGTTAGGTAAAGATATTTCGGGTCAGCCGGTTGTTGCGGATCTGGCGAAAATGCCTCACTTACTGGTTGCGGGTACCACCGGTTCCGGTAAGTCAGTGGGCGTTAACACCATGATCATCAGCATGTTGTATAAAGCCACGCCGGAAGAAGTGCGCTTTATCATGATCGACCCGAAAATGCTGGAGCTGTCGGTTTATGAAGGTATTCCTCATTTACTGACTGAAGTTGTTACCGACATGAAAGATGCCGCCAACGCGCTGCGCTGGAGTGTGGGTGAGATGGAACGCCGCTACAAGCTGATGTCAGCACTCGGCGTGCGTAATCTGGCGGGTTATAACGAGAAGATTGAGCAGGCAGCGGCGATGGGCCGTCCGATTCCTGATCCGTTCTGGAAGCCGGGCGACAGCATGGACACGACGCCGCCGGTACTGGAGAAACTGCCTTATATCGTGGTGTTGGTGGATGAATTCGCCGACCTGATGATGGCGGTAGGTAAGAAAGTGGAAGAGTTGATTGCTCGCCTCGCCCAGAAAGCGCGTGCAGCGGGTATTCACCTGGTGCTGGCAACGCAACGCCCGTCAGTGGATGTGATCACCGGCTTGATTAAAGCCAACATTCCAACCCGTATTGCTTTTACCGTTTCCAGTAAGATTGACTCGCGTACTATCCTGGATCAGGGGGGCGCAGAATCGCTGTTGGGGATGGGTGACATGCTTTATATGCCGCCAAACTCCTCGATGCCAGTCCGTGTTCACGGCGCCTTCGTGCGTGACCAGGAAGTGCATGCAGTGGTGCAAGACTGGAAAGCACGCGGACGTCCGCAATACATCGACAGCATCACGGCGGGTGAAGAGAGCGAAACTGCTGCAGGTGGGCTGGACGGCGATGAAGAACTGGATCCGCTGTTCGACCAGGCCGTCTCGTTCGTGGTGGAGAAACGTCGCGCCTCTATTTCGGGTGTCCAGCGTCAATTCCGTATTGGTTACAACCGTGCTGCACGTATTATTGAACAGATGGAGGCGCAGGGAATTGTGTCTGAACCGGGTCATAACGGTAACCGTGAAGTCCTCTCCCCGCCGCCGCATGAGATGTAATCTTGTGTCAGCAGTGAGCTATATTCGGGCCAGTTAACACTGGCCCGTTGTTTATCTGCGAAACGATCCCCATATCTTCGGGAGCTTTCGGCTTTTTCTCCTGTCGAACTGACAGGGCGGCAACTACGTTTAATGCGGTAAGTGTCGGGAAACCATGAATAAGGAATCGAATCAGATGAAATTACGCGTTATTGCCTGCGGCCTGTTGGCCAGTTTTGTCTCTGCATCGGTATTGGCGGATGCGTCCAGCGATTTGCAACAACGTCTGAACAAGGTGAACAGTTTCCATGCCAGCTTTAGCCAGAAGGTCACCGACGGTAGCGGTGCCAATGTGCAGGATGGGGAAGGGGAACTGTGGGTTAAGCGCCCAAGCCTGTTTAACTGGCACATGACCGCACCAGACGAAAGCGTCATCATCTCTGACGGTAAGAATCTGTGGTTCTATAACCCCTTTGTTGAGCAGGCGAGCGTCAGCCTGTTGCAGAATGCCACCAGCAACACCCCGTTTATGTTGATTGCGCGTAACCAGCCAAGCGACTGGCAGCAGTACAACATCAAGCAGCAGGGCGACAACTTTGAACTGACGCCGAAAAGCAGCGACGGCAATCTGAAACAGTTCACCATCAATGTTTCTGCATCCGGCACCATTAATAAATTCAGCGCGATTGAACAAGATGGCCAGCACAGTGACTACCAGCTGAAAAGTCAGAAAAATGGCGCGATTAGCCCGGATAAATTTACCTTTACGCCGCCTAAAGGGGTAACGGTCGACGATCAACGTCAGTGAGGTCAGCGTGAGTAACCTGTCCCTTGATTTCGCCTCTTCGAATGAGTTTCAACCCCTGGCCGCGCGTATGCGGCCAGCAACGTTGCAGCAGTATATCGGGCAACAGCATCTGCTGGCGCCGGGCAAACCGCTGCCGCGTGCTATTGAAGCCGGGCATCTGCATTCGATGATCCTCTGGGGGCCGCCAGGAACAGGGAAAACCACGCTAGCTGAGATCATCGCGCATTATGGTCAAGCAGACGTTGAGCGCATCTCTGCGGTGACGTCTGGCGTGAAAGAGATCCGAGAGGCAATTGAGCGTGCGCGTCAGAATCGTCAGCTCGGGCGTCGCACCATTTTGTTTGTCGATGAGGTGCATCGCTTCAATAAAAGTCAGCAGGATGCCTTCTTGCCGCATATTGAAGATGGCACCATCACCTTTATTGGCGCCACCACAGAAAATCCCTCATTCGAACTCAACTCGGCATTGTTGTCGCGTGCGCGTGTTTATCTGTTGAAATCCCTCACCACCGAAGACATTGAACGGGTGTTAACACAAGCCATGCAAGACAGCGACCGTGGTTATGGCAACAGCGATATTCTGTTGCCGGATAACACGCGTCGGATGATTGCTGAACTGGTCAATGGTGATGCGCGGCGGGCGCTCAATACGCTGGAAATGATGGCCGATATGGCAGAGAGCAATGCTCAAGGCCTGCGCGAGCTGACGCCGCAACTGCTTAATGAAGTCTCCGGTGAAAGGGCGGCGCGTTTTGATAATAAAGGTGACCGCTTTTACGATCTGATCTCTGCACTGCATAAATCTGTGCGTGGATCGGCGCCAGATGCCGCGCTCTACTGGTACGCACGCATTATCACCGCAGGGGGCGATCCGCTTTACGTGGCGCGTCGTTTACTGGCCATCGCTTCAGAGGATGTCGGTAATGCCGATCCCCGTGGCATGCAGGTGGCGATTTCTGCCTGGGATTGCTTTACCCGCGTTGGCCCCGCAGAGGGCGAACGCGCGATTGCGCAAGCGATAGTTTATCTGGCTTGTGCACCGAAAAGTAATGCCGTTTATACCGCTTTCAAGGCGGCGATGCGTGATGCGCGCGAATCGCCGGATTACGATGTGCCAGAGCATCTGCGCAATGCCCCGACCAAATTAATGAAAGAGATGGGGTTGGGTAAAGAGTACCGCTATGCGCATGACGAGCCCAATGCCTACGCTGCCGGTGAGGTGTTCTTCCCGCCTGAAATGGCGCAAACGCGCTACTATCAGCCAACCAATCGGGGGCTTGAAGGGAAAATTGGCGAAAAACTCGCCTGGCTGGCTGAACAGGATCAAAATAGCCCGATAAAACGCTACCGCTGATAAAGACCTTACGGTAAGGTGAGCAAGTATTTCAATGCATTCCAGTGGGATGCATCCCTTCATTCGTTCAATCAACCTTAATTACACAGGATAAGCATGCTCGATCCCAATCTGCTGCGTAATGAGCCAGACGCAGTCGCAGAAAAACTGGCACGCCGAGGATTTAAACTGGATGTGGAAACGCTTCGCTCCCTCGAAGAGCGTCGTAAAGTCCTGCAAGTAGAAACTGAAAACCTGCAGGCAGAGCGTAACTCCCGATCCAAATCCATCGGTCAGGCCAAAGCGCGTGGGGAAGACATCGAGCCACTGCGTCAGGAAGTGAACGCGCTGGGCGAACGCCTGGATGCGGCCAAAGCGGAACTGGATACGCTGCAGAATGAAATCCGTGATTTTGCGCTCTCTCTGCCTAACTTGCCGGTCGATGAAGTGCCGCTGGGTAAAGATGACAGCGAGAATCAGGAAGTCAGCCGCTGGGGCCAGCCGCGCCAGTTTGATTTCCCGGTAAAAGACCACGTTGAGCTGGGTGAAGCGGTAAAAGGCCTGGATTTTGCGGCCGCAGTGAAACTGACGGGGTCGCGCTTTATTGTGATGCAGGGCCAGATTGCACGTCTGCACCGCGCTCTGAGCCAGTTCATGATTGACCTGCACACCGAGCAGCACGGCTATCTCGAGACCTACGTGCCTTATCTGGTTAACCGTGAAACCCTGTTTGGTACGGGCCAACTGCCGAAATTTGGTGAAGACCTGTTCCACACTAAGCCACTGGGTGAAGAAGCCGGTAGCAGCAACTATGCGCTGATCCCGACCGCAGAAGTGCCGCTGACCAATCTGGTGCGTGACGAGATCGTCGAAGAAGAAGATCTGCCGATCAAGCTGACGGCGCATACACCTTGCTTCCGTTCAGAAGCGGGTTCATACGGACGCGACACCCGTGGTCTGATCCGCATGCACCAGTTCGACAAAGTGGAGATGGTGCACATTGTTGCGCCAGAAACTTCGATGGATGCGCTGGAAGAGTTGGTCGGACATGCTGAGAAAGTCTTGCAGCTGCTGAATCTGCCTTATCGTAAAGTATTGCTGTGCACCGGTGATATGGGCTTCGGCTCAGCCAAAACCTACGATCTGGAAGTGTGGCTGCCAGCGCAAGATACCTATCGTGAAATCTCCTCTTGCTCAAACATGTGGGATTTCCAGGCGCGTCGCATGCAAGCGCGTTGCCGCAGCAAAGCAGACAAAAAACCA
The DNA here is from genome assembly GCF_001485335.1 of Type-D symbiont of Plautia stali. NCBI lineage: Bacteria > Pseudomonadati > Pseudomonadota > Gammaproteobacteria > Enterobacterales > Enterobacteriaceae > Type-D symbiont of Plautia stali. Next base: position 24,250 of record NZ_BBOC01000005.1, read on the forward strand.
CGCCTGGTTCACACCTTGAATGGTTCTGGCCTGGCTGTAGGCCGTACTTTGGTTGCAGTACTGGAAAACTACCAGCAAGCAGATGGCCGCATTGAAGTGCCAGCAGTGTTGCGTCCTTATATGGGCGGTCTGGAAATGATTGGTTAATTGAGACTTTCTCAGCAAAAACCCGGCTATGCCGGGTTTTTTATTGTCCGCAGCTCAGGGATTATTTTTTAGTAAGAATTAATCAGAAATAAACGTTATCGTCAGTGGATGGCCTTAAAAGACTAAAATCCATTAATTCATACAGATAGCTATCGTCCCATCGTGTGAGATATATCCTCTAACCTGCTGAAGATAAAAAAATAAATTGTTCAGCAGCAAATTGTGCGGCGACTATTTTTTGCACATTGACTTTAAAATAGCGAATGGCAAACTGCGCGCAATTATCTACATTTCTTTGGTTTTAATCCCTATGTCAACCTGGTCGCGCCCCGTCGTGTTGCTGCTCTGCGGCTTAATGCTCATGACGGTGTCTATTGCTGTGCTTAATACGCTGGTACCGCTTTGGCTTACACATGATCAACTGCCGACCTGGCAGGTGGGGATGGCCAGCTCAGCCTATTACACCGGCAACCTGCTCGGGACCTTGCTGGCTGGCTGGCTTATCAATCGCTACGGATTTAATCGCTGTTTTTATCTGGCGAGCGTTCTGTTTGCTTTGGCGACCATGGGTATGGCGCTATTAGACGGTTTCTATAACTGGACGTCTCTGCGTTTCATGGCTGGCTTAGGTTGCGCACTGATCTGGGTTGTGGTGGAGAGTGCATTGCTGTGTAGCGGCACGGTACGCAATCGCGGCCAATTATTAGCGGCCTATATGATTGTTTACTACCTGGGCACGGTTGCGGGTCAGCTTTTGGTTAGCCGTGTTTCGACTGAGTTACTGCACGTTATCCCGTGGGTCACCGCACTGATTGTATGTGCCGTGTTGCCGGTGGTATTCCTGCGTGTGAATGCCGGAGCCGCAACTGAAGAGGCATCGACCGGACGTATCTGGACTATGTTGCGTCGTCGCAGCTCTCGTCTGGGTATTAACGGCTGTGTGATTTCAGGCATTGTGCTGGGATCGCTGTATGGACTGATGCCACTCTATTTGTCCCATCAAGGAATGAGCGATGCCACCGTCGGATACTGGATGGCATTACTGGTGAGCGCAGGCATCGTAGGGCAGTGGCCGGTCGGACGCCTGGCTGACCGCTTTGGCCGCTTAATGGTTTTACGCGTGCAGGTGTTTGTCGTCATTCTGGGCGCGATTGCCATGCTGGGTGATACCGCCATGGCACCCGCGCTGTTTGTGTTGGGTCTGGCAGGTTTTACCCTCTACCCGGTTGCGATGTCGTGGGCATGCGAGACCGTGGCTCACCACGAGCTGGTCGCGATGAATCAGGCTCTGCTGTTTAGCTATACCGTTGGCAGTTTAGTTGGGCCTGGCATGACGTCGATGCTGATGCAGAACTACTCAGATCGCCTGCTGTTTGTGATGATTGCGGTGGTGGCACTGGTGTATTTGGTGATGCTGCTGCGCAAGGCCGATCAGCATGCCACACCTGTGGCGCATGCTTAACGGCAAAAATAAGGGGAGCGATTGCTCCCCTTATGCCATTTAGTACATCACCTCGTGACCATAGCTGGTGAGAATATTTTTGACCCGTTCCATGGTCTCTTTACTCGGTGGCTTCACGCCATCAAGCTTGTACTCTTCCCCCATCGCTATCCATTTGTGTTTGCCTAATTCGTGGTAGGGCAACAACTCAATCTTCTCGATGTTGTCCATATCCTTGGTGAACTCACCTAAGCGATGTACTGAGTCGTCATCATCGGAATAGCCTGGCACCACGACAAATCTAATCCAGGTGCGTTTGCCTTTCTTTTGCAGATAGCGGGCGAAGTCCAACGTGCGGTGATTGGACACCCCGACCAGAATCTGGTGAACATCGTCATTGATTTGCTTCAGGTCGAGCATCACTAAATCGGTGGCATCCAGCAACTCATCAATCACCGGATCGTAGCGACGGACAAAACCGTTGGTGTCGAGACAGGTATGAATCCCTTGTGCTTTACAGGCGCGGAACCAGTCACGTACAAACTCAGCTTGCAGTATCGCTTCTCCGCCCGACGCGGTAACACCGCCGCCAGAGGCATTCATAAAGTGGCGATACGACAAGACATCTTTCATCAGGTCTTCAACGGTGACCTCTTTGCCGCCATGCGTGTCCCACGTATCGCGGTTATGGCAATAGAGGCAGCGCATCAGGCAGCCCTGGAAGAAAGTGATAAAACGGATGCCGGGACCGTCAACGGTGCCGCAAGATTCAAATGAGTGGATACGACCAATGGTGGACATTGCGATGAGTTCTCCGGTTTAGCCTCAACATCAGGCGGCACAATCTGTGTTGTGCTCTGGGATTAAAGTCGATTTTGCCAGGTTGCCATCACCAGCAAACTGGCAAAACAGACTTGTGGAGAAAAGGCTCCCGCAGGAGCCTTTTAGATCTCTGGAAGAATTACAGAGACTGCGTGAAGGTACGGGTAATAACGTCTTGCTGCTGCTCTTTCGTCAGCGAGTTAAAGCGCACAGCATAACCGGAAACACGAATGGTCAGCTGAGGATATTTTTCAGGGTGTTCCATCGCATCCAGCAGCATTTCACGGTTCATAACGTTGACGTTAAGGTGCTGACCGCCTTCAATGTTCGCTTCGTGGTGGAAGTAACCGTCCATCAGACCCGCGAGGTTGGTTTTACGCACGTTATCATCTTTACCCAACGCGTTTGGCACAATGGAGAAGGTATAAGAGATACCATCTTTAGCGTACGCAAACGGCAGTTTGGCAACCGAGGTCAGTGAGGCAACGGCACCTTTCTGATCGCGACCGTGCATTGGGTTAGCACCCGGTCCAAATGGCGCACCGGCACGACGACCATCTGGGGTATTACCGGTTTTCTTACCATAAACCACGTTTGAGGTAATGGTCAGCACTGACTGAGTAGGTACCGCATTACGGTAGGTTTGCAGTTTCTGAATTTTTTTCATGAAACGTTCAACCAGGTCACAGGCCATGTCATCAACACGTGAATCGTTGTTGCCGAACTGCGGGTATTCGCCTTCGATTTCGAAATCCACGGCCAGGCCATCAGCATCACGCACGGTTTTCACTTTCGCATATTTGATAGCTGACAGGGAGTCGGCAGCCACTGACAGGCCCGCGATACCACAGGCCATGGTGCGATAAACGTCACGGTCATGCAGCGCCATCAGTGAAGCTTCATAACTGTACTTATCGTGCATGTAGTGGATGATGTTCAGCGAGGTGACGTACTGTTTCGCCAGCCAATCCATGAAGTGATCCAGACGCGCCATAACGGTATCGAAATCCAGGATTTCGTCAGTGATTGGCGCTTCTTTTGGACCCACCTGCATTTTCAGTTTTTCGTCCACACCACCGTTGATTGCATACAACAATGTTTTTGCCAGGTTGGCGCGGGCACCAAAGAACTGCATTTGTTTGCCGACAATCATCGGGCTGACACAGCAGGCGATGGCATAGTCATCGTTATCAAAATCAGGACGCATCAGGTCATCATTCTCGTACTGCAATGAGGATGTGTCGATAGAGACTTTGGCCGCGTATTTTTTGAAGTTAACGGGCAGTTTTTCCGACCACAAAATGGTCATGTTAGGCTCAGGCGATGGGCCCATGGTGTACAGCGTATTCAGGAAGCGGAAGGTGCTTTTGGTGACCAATGTACGGCCATCTACACCCATACCTGCAAGGGATTCGGTTGCCCAGATAGGGTCACCAGAGAACAGTTCATCGTACTCTGGGGTACGCAGGAAACGCACCATACGCAGTTTCATCACCAGGTGGTCAATCAGCTCTTGCGCGCCTTCTTCACTCAATTTACCGGCTTTGATGTCGCGATCGATATAAACATCAAGGAAGGTGGATACGCGACCAAATGACATGGCTGCGCCGTTTTGAGATTTCACAGCGGCAAGGTAACCGAAGTAGGTCCACTGTACCGCTTCTTGCGCCGTCACGGCTGGCAGAGAGATATCGCAACCATACTTAGCGGCCATCTCTTTGATTTGGCCTAATGCACGGTGTTGTTCTGAGATCTCTTCACGCAAGCGGATGGTGGCTTCCAGATCGACACCGTTCTCCATATCACTTTGCAGTGAATTGAATTGTGCCACTTTATCTTTCATCAGATAGTCGATGCCGTACAGCGCCACGCGACGGTAGTCACCAATAATACGACCACGACCATAAGCATCTGGCAGACCGGTCAACACACCGGATTTACGGCAGCGCAGGATATCTGGGGTGTAGACATCGAACACACCCTGGTTATGGGTTTTACGATAATCGGTGAAGACTTTTTTCAGCGCAGGATCGAGTTCACGTCCGTAGACTTTGCAAGACCCCTCAACCATTTTGATGCCGCCAAATGGGATAATGGCACGTTTCAGCGGTGCTTCAGTCTGCAGACCAACGATGGTCTCCAGAGATTTATTGATGTAACCCGCGTCATGAGAGGTGATAGTTGAAGCCAGGTCGGTATCAAAATCGACCGGAGCGTGGGTACGGTTCTCAATTTTGATGCCTTCCAGCACGCTGTCCCACAATTTTGTGGTGGCTGGTGTTGCGCCCGCCAGGAAAGATTCGTCACCTTCATACGGGGTGTAGTTTTTCTGGATGAAGTCACGGACGTTGACACTGTTCTGCCATTCGCCGGCGCTAAATCCTTCCCAGGCTGACGCCATTTTTTCGTTAAGTTCGGACATGATATACCTGCCTTATTTAGGGAGACTCTGACGTATGACTTGCGCTTCCGCACGTCCGTATCAATTCATTAATGCACGGGCTCATCGCCGCGCAGATAGATAACCCAATAGGTCAAACCGACTAACAATCCGCCACCAATGATGTTGCCGATGGTCACTGGAATCAGGTTGTTAACTATAAAGTCACCAACGCTGAGAGACGGGAACTGTGCGGCGCTGGAACCGGCCATCTGCCAGAATTCAGGACTGGCGAAATCACGAATAACAATGGCCATTGGAATCAGGAACATGTTGGCAATACTGTGCTCGAAGCCGCTGGCAACAAACATGCCGACGGGCAAGATCATCGCGAACATTTTGTCGAACAAACTGCGGCCGGAATAACTCATCCACACTGCAAGGCAAACCATCAAGTTAGCGAGCGTGCCCAGGCTTACGGCCTCAATAAAGGTGTGATGCATTTTATGGTCTGCGGTCTGAAGCACGTTTAGACCCCATGCACCGTTCGCGACCATGTGTTCACCCGCTAACCAAATCAATGCCACGAAGAACAGGGCACCAAACAGGTTACCGATATAAACATTCAGCCAGTGGCGACCGAGTTGCAGCCAGGTGATGCGCCCGCTGGCTTTCGCCACCACAATCAGTACGGTGGAGGTAAAGAGGTCAGCACCACATACCACCACTAACATCAAGCCAAGTGAGAAGCAGATGCCGCCAATCAGCTTGGCTATGCCGTAAGGCATCGCGCCACTGCCAGTTGTGGCAGTGATATAGAAGACGAAAGCGATAGAGATAAATACGCCAGCGGTGATGGCAAGGAAGAAGGTGGTTAAAGGGTGTTTAGTGGCTTTATAAACACCGGCATCTTCTGCAACTTTAGCCATTGCCGCCGGTAGTAATGCATTAAAAGGGTTGTCAGCTTTCACACTAACGCTCTCCAAAATTTGTCTGTAATGATACTAACAAAGGAGTATAGGTCAGGAATTGATGTGGATCATAAATGCCAGGGCTGGCGGGGATAAGCGAGGCGAGTAACGATGCTTTTTGTATTTAATTATATGATTTTTATGAAATAAATATTTTTTAAAATATACACTAATATTTTAATGACGTAGCCTGGTCGCGAGTAAACAGTTAATTACGTTTAGCGATTGAAGACGAATTGTTAAATATAAAGGTTAAGTGTGACAGCTGTATTTTAGTCATAAAAAAGGCACTGAAATGATTCAGTGCCAATTAATACTTCACTGCAAAACTGGCGTTATTTTTTTGACCAGTATTGGCGCTTGGCCGCCTGCAATTTTTCGTAAGCCGCTAACAGAGCCTGGTGAGCAGGGAAGGCTTTGAGGTCGAGATCGACCGCTTGCAGACCATAGAATGGCGCTTCACCGCTGATAGCAGCGGATGCGGCATCAACTGCCGTTTGGCCATACATGCGCACGAATGCACGATGATACTGCACTGGATCGCGCTCTTCTTCCATCGCCAGCAGTAACAGCGTCTGCAGGCAGCGATAATAGTTGGCGCGCTCTTCACTGAAGATCGACTGGTTAAACTCCATGGTCCATTCAGTCCAGATCAGTGCCTGATCTAAATCACCACCTGCCAGCGCCAGCATCGCTTTCAATTCACCGATACGCAGGGTATACCAGCCGTTATCTTTGCCCGATGCCAGACCCAGCAGTTCACGCACGCGCGTGAAGTCGTCATGGCCTTCTTCGTCCAGTTGCTCGATGAGGTTCAGATAGGCTTCGGGTTCCCATTCGCTGGCTGGCAGCGCCAACAAGGTTTCACGCAGTGGCGCGCCCATGCTGTTATTGGCCAACAGCAGATCTTCCTCCGGATAGATATCGGACATGCCCGGCACGATAATGCGGCAAGCGTAAACACCCAGATGCTCGTAGTCAGCAATATACACTTCTTGATCTTCAGCACGGAAGATCGCCATCAAGGTGTCGAACTCTTCGTGCGTGCTGCCAGAGAAGCTCCAGTCAACAAACGGGTAATCTGCATCGTCTTTGAACATATCCCAGGAGATCAGGCCGCTGGAATCGATGAAGTGCGTTTCGAGGTTAGCATGTTCAGCCACTTCTTCGTCATCAAAGGTCGGCGGGGTGAACACATCCAGATCTTTCAGGCCACGGCCCTGAAGCAGTTCAGTGACGGTACGCTCCAGCGCCACGCCAAAGTCAGGGTGTGCACCGAAGGAAGCGAAGCACGTGCCGTTTGCCGGGTTGAACAGTACTACGCAGATGACCGGATATTTCCCACCAAGGGAAGCATCGTAAGAGAAGATAGGGAAGCCTTCTGCTTCCAGACGGTCAATCGCCTCGATCACACCGGGATAGCGCTGCATCACTTCAGCCGGGATTTCCGGCAGGCTGATGGACTCGGCGATAATACGATTTTTAATATGGCGCTCAAAGACTTCAGAAAGTCCCTGTACACGCGCTTCATTGGCGGTGTTGCCGGCGGACATACCGTTAGAAACATACAGGTTACCGATGATGTTCATCGGAATGTAGACCGTTTGCTGATCGGACTGACGGGTAAACGGCAGGCCGCAGATACCGCGGTCAGCATTGCCCGACTGCAAATCAATCAGGTCTGAGGCGCTCAGGCTATCTTCTGGATCGTAAAATTTTTGCAGGCGCGCATCCAGAATACCAGCCGGGAGGCTGTCATCTTCAGTCAGTGGGAACCACTTCTCGTTGGGATAGTGAACAAATTCACCTTTCGCGATGGATTCACCCAGCCAGAAGTCAGCGAAGAAATAGTTGGTTGAGAGACGCTCAAAGTATTCGCCTAACGCAGATGCCAGCGCGGCTTTCTTACTGGCACCTTTACCGTTGGTAAAGCACAGTGGGCAGTCACGATCGCGGATGTGCACAGACCAAACATGTGGAACCGGGTTAAGCCAGGAGGCTTCTTCAATATTGAAGCCTAAATCTTGCAGCTTCTGCTGGAAGCGGGCAATGGAGTCTTCCAGTGCGGCGTCTTTTCCTGGAATAAACGTTTGCGTCATGTTGGCGCTCTCTCAAGTCGATGGGGTGGGCGTAAAGCGCGCAATGATACGGGTTTTGCGCCTGCTTCGCTATTCAGTGTTCCAAATTTATCGCGGTATTGTTGCGGCTTTTTATTCACCTGGCTGCATTCTGATTTTACTTCATGAAACCACCTCACAAAATTCCGTGGCTGATTGCATTTATGACATAAGCTGCGGCGATGCCTGCTCTGTAAATGTGATCTCCGCCGGATTAATGATTGCAGCCATTCGGAGGCAATGATAAAACCGATACGGTATTCATAACCGTTCGATATGACAGTGGTGAGGGGAAATGACGCAGGTTTATAATTTTAGCTCCGGCCCAGCGATGCTGCCGGTAGAAGTGCTCCGTCGTGCAGAACAAGAACTGACAAACTGGCACGGATTAGGCACCTCGGTGATGGAGATCAGTCACCGTAGTAAAGAGTTCATTGCGGTTGCTGAAGCAGCAGAACAGGATTTTCGCGATCTGCTGAAGATCCCATCCAACTACAAAGTTTTGTTCTGTCATGGTGGCGCGCGTGCACAGTTCGCGGCCATCCCGGGCAACTTGCTGGGTGAAGCCAAAACCGCCGACTACATTGATGGCGGCTACTGGGCTCACAGCGCCATCAAAGAAGCGGAAAAATATTGTTCCCCAAACACCATTGATGTCAAAACCACGTTGGAAGGTAAACGTGCTTTGTTACCGATGCGTGAATGGCAGTTGAACGATGATGCTGCTTATGTGCATTTCTGCCCGAATGAAACCATCGACGGTATTGCTATTGATGAAGAACCGGATTTTGGTGACAAAGTTGTTGTTGCCGACCTCTCTTCAACCATCATGTCTCGTCCTATTGATGTCAGCCGTTATGGTGTGATCTACGCGGGCGCGCAGAAAAATATCGGACCGGCAGGCTTAACGCTGGTGGTGGTGCGTGAAGACCTGCTGGGTAAAGCGCAACGTTATGTGCCTTCTATTCTTGATTACAAGGTGCTGGCAGAAAACGAATCCATGTTCAACACCCCGCCAACCTTCGCTTGGTATCTTTCTGGTTTGGTCTTTAAATGGCTGAAAGAGAAGGGCGGTGTGGCTGAAATGGATAAGGTTAATCAGGCGAAAGCTGACCTTCTCTATGGCGTGATCGACAGCAGCAGCTTCTATCGTAACGATGTTGCTTCCGGTAACCGTTCACGCATGAACGTACCATTCCAGTTGGCCGACGCCGCTCTGGACAAAGTATTCCTCGAGGAGTCACTGCAGGCAGGTTTGCATGCCTTGAAGGGCCACCGTGTGGTTGGCGGCATGCGTGCATCGATCTACAATGCGATGCCGCTGGAAGGGGTTAAAGCCCTGACTGAGTTCATGATCGACTTCGAACGTCGCCACGGTTAATTACTTACTTTATGCCAGCCTGGCTGGCATCTGGCCCCGTGATTGGACGGGGTCTCGTCTTTTCTGGAGATTTGGTTTCACATGCAGGACTCCCTGACTCTACAACCGATTGCCCGCGTTGACGGCACGGTAAATTTACCGGGTTCAAAAAGCGTCTCTAACCGCGCATTGCTGTTGGCTGCGTTGGCAAACGGCACAACTCGCCTGACGAACTTGCTGGATAGCGATGACGTCAAACACATGCTGAATGCGCTCAAAGCGCTGGGCGTCAGTTATACGCTCTCTGCCGATCGCACCGTGTGTGAAGTGGTGGGTAATGCAGGGCCACTGCACGCTGACCAGCCACTGGAGCTGTTCCTGGGGAATGCGGGTACGGCAATGCGTCCGCTGGCGGCGGCACTGTGCTTAGGCCAACAGTCGATCGTACTGACTGGTGAACCGCGCATGAAAGAGCGCCCAATTGGTCATCTGGTTGATGCGTTGCGTCAGGGCGGCGCGAACATTGATTATCTGGAGCAGACGGATTATCCCCCGTTACGCCTGAACGGCGGCTTCGTGGGTGGTGAAGTCAGCGTGGATGGCAGTGTTTCCAGCCAGTTCCTGACCGCATTGCTGATGACCGCGCCTTTGGCTGCGAAAGATACTGTTATCACCATCAAAGGTGATTTGGTTTCCAAGCCTTATATCGATATCACTCTGCACCTGATGCGTTGCTTTGGTGTGGACGTTGATAACCAAAATTATCAACGCTTTGTGGTGAAGGGCCAGCAACAATATCAGTCACCGGGTGATTATCTGGTGGAAGGTGATGCGTCTTCGGCTTCTTACTTCCTTGCTGCTGCAGCAATTAAAGGCGGAACCGTGCGTGTAACGGGTATCGGCCGCAATAGCGTGCAAGGCGATATTCGTTTTGCCGATGTGCTGGAAAAAATGGGTGCGGTGATCGAGTGGGGTGATGATTACATTGCCTGTACGCGTGGCACGCTGACCGCCATCGATATGGACATGAACCATATTCCTGATGCGGCGATGACCATTGCCACCACGGCGTTGTTTGCCAAAGGCACAACCTTAATGCGCAACATCTATAACTGGCGCGTTAAAGAAACCGATCGTCTGGCCGCGATGGCGACAGAATTGCGCAAAGTCGGTGCTGAAGTGGAAGAGGGCCACGATTTTATCCGTGTCACGCCTCCTGCCCAGTTGCAACATGCGGATATCGGTACCTACAACGATCACCGTATGGCCATGTGCTTTGCGCTGGTTGCGCTGTCCGACACGCCAGTAACCATCCTTGATCCTGGTTGCACGGCGAAAACCTTCCCGGACTACTTCCAACAGTTAGCGAAAATCAGCCACGCCTCATAATCTTCCTACCCGGTACGCTTGTGCCGGGTTTCTTCGCTCTCTTCTGGTCTTGATGAGCGGAAATTCTTCCGAATCTGACTAAAATTCTAGCGCTGTGTTCGCGAAAGGGTACTAACCTGACGCGGGCAGCGTATAATGCCGCGCAATCCAGACAGCCAAGAAGGCTGATAATAAGCACGCAGCAACAGGAGAGAACAATGACGGCAATCGCCCCGATCATTACCATTGATGGGCCAAGTGGCGCAGGTAAAGGGACTTTGTGTAAAGCGATGGCGGAGTCATTGCAGTGGCACTTGCTGGACTCTGGTGCCATTTATCGCGTATTGGCTTTGGCTGCACTTCATCATCAGGTAGATATTGAATCAGAAGAAGCGTTAGTTCCGATGGCGGCTCACCTGGATGTGCGTTTCCTTTCTGTGGAAGGTGAAATGCAGGTCATTCTTGAAGGTGAAGACGTGACGGGTGAAATTCGCACGCAAGAAGTCAGCAACACGGCTTCACGCGTGGCAGCTTTTCCTCGTGTGCGTGAAGCACTGTTACGTCGCCAGCGTGCATTCCGTGAAGAACCAGGCCTGATTGCGGATGGTCGAGATATGGGCACCGTGGTTTTCCCCGATGCACCGGTAAAAATCTTCCTGGATGCCAGTTCGGAAGAGCGTGCGCATCGTCGTATGCTACAGTTGCAGGAGAAGGGCTTTAATGTTAACTTTGATCGCCTTTTATCCGAGATAAAGGAACGCGACGACCGCGATCGTAATCGCGCTATCGCACCTTTAGTGCCTGCCGCTGATGCTCTGGTGCTGGACTCAACCAGTATGTCCATTGAGCAAGTGATTGAAAAGGCACTTGATTATGCCCGCAGTAAGCTGGGCATGTAATCGCTAAGGCAACCGAATTGCTGTAACCCTGTACCAAGGACCCGGTGCTGGGCATGTGAAACAACCCCATCCGACAATGACGTCAGGTGGACGTTAAATTGAAGAATCCTAAGATTATCAATATGACTGAATCTTTTGCTCAACTATTTGAAGAATCACTGAAAGAAATCGAAACCCGTCCGGGTTCCATCGTTCGTGGCGTTGTTGTCTCTATCGACAAAGACGTAGTCCTGGTTGATGCGGGTCTGAAATCTGAATCTGCAATTCCTGCAGAGCAGTTCAAGAACGCAGCCGGCGAACTGGAAATCCAGGTAGGCGACGAAGTTGACGTTGCGCTGGACGCAGTAGAAGACGGCTTCGGTGAAACCCTGCTGTCCCGTGAGAAAGCTAAACGTCACGAAGCTTGGATCACGCTGGAAAAAGCTTACGAAGAAGCTGAAACTGTTACCGGTGTTATCAACGGCAAAGTTAAAGGTGGCTTCACAGTTGAGCTGAACGGTATTCGTGCGTTCCTGCCAGGTTCACTGGTTGACGTTCGTCCGGTTCGCGATACTCTGCACCTGGAAGGCAAAGAGCTTGAATTCAAAGTGATCAAGCTTGATCAGAAACGTAACAACGTGGTTGTTTCTCGCCGCGCAGTTATCGAATCTGAAAACAGCGCTGAACGTGATCAGCTGCTGGAAAACCTGCAGGAAGGCATGGAAGTTAAAGGTATCGTTAAGAACCTCACTGACTACGGCGCATTCGTGGATCTGGGTGGCGTTGACGGCCTGCTGCACATCACCGATATGGCTTGGAAACGCGTTAAGCATCCGAGCGAAATCGTCAACGTGGGCGACGAAATCACTGTTAAAGTGCTGAAGTTCGACCGCGAGCGTACTCGTGTATCTCTGGGCCTGAAACAGCTGGGCGAAGATCCATGGGTTGCTATCGCTAAGCGTTACCCAGAAGGCACCCGCCTGACTGGTCGTGTAACCAACCTGACTGATTACGGCTGCTTCGTAGAAATCGAAGAAGGCGTTGAAGGTCTGGTACACGTTTCTGAAATGGACTGGACCAACAAGAACATTCACCCATCTAAAGTTGTTAACGTGGGCGATGTTGTTGAAGTTATGGTTCTGGACATCGACGAAGAACGTCGTCGTATCTCCCTGGGTCTGAAGCAGTGCAAAAACAACCCATGGCAGCAGTTCGCTGAGACCCACAACAAAGGCGATCGCGTTGAAGGTAAAATCAAGTCAATCACTGACTTCGGTATCTTCATCGGCCTGGACGGTGGCATCGACGGTCTGGTTCACCTGTCAGACATCTCCTGGAACGCGACTGGCGAAGAAGCCGTTCGTGAGTACAAAAAAGGCGACGAAATCGCTGCTGTTGTACTGCAGGTTGATGCAGAGCGCGAGCGCATCTCTCTGGGCGTGAAGCAGTTGGCTGAAGATCCATTCAACAACTACATCACCCTGAACAAGAAAGGCGCTATCGTTAACGGTAAAGTGACTGCAGTAGACGCTAAAGGTGCTACAGTAGAATTGGCTGATGGCGTTGAAGGTTACCTGCGCGCTTCAGAAGCTTCACTGGACCGTATCGAAGACGCAACTCTGGTTCTGAGTGTTGGTGACGACGTTGAAGCTAAATTCACCGGCGTTGACCGTAAGAACCGCGTTGTAAGCCTGTCTGTTCGTGCTAAAGACCAGGCTGATGAGAAAGAAGCAATCAACACTGTTAACACCAAACAGGAAGAAAGCAACTTCTCTAGCGCTATGGCTGAAGCGTTCAAAGCGGCTAAAGGCGAGTAATCGACCCGAGGCACCGGACGATGCAAATCGTCCGGTTTCGGTAAAAGCTGTCATACCTTTCCCATTAAGGATTAACCGGAGGTTACATGACCAAGTCAGAACTGATTGAAAGACTTGCTGGCCAGCACTCTCATATCCCGGCGAAAGTCGTTGAGGATGCAGTCAAAGAGATGCTCGAGCACATGGCCACAACGTTGGCACAGGGCGAGCGCATTGAAATCCGGGGATTCGGCAGCTTTTCTTTGCACTACCGCGCACCGCGCACTGGTCGTAACCCGAAAACGGGTGACAAAGTGGATCTGGAAGGTAAATACGTTCCCCACTTCAAGCCGGGCAAAGAATTGCGTGACCGTGCAAACATATACGGCTAAGCCGTGACCGAACGACAAAAACGACACCTCAGGGTGTCGTTTTTTTTGGCTACAGCCGGACACTGTGCACTTGATTCCAACATCAAGTTGGCCTGCTGCAAACCCTATCGATTCCGTTGAATCCCTGCCTAAAACGCAAAATAATCACCACGCTATTCTCTCTAACCGCGCGCAAACTTATCGCTCTTTAAGGGAGATAGTGCATGCGTATGACAGGGATACTGCTGGCCCGGGCCATGATTCTGGCCACCTTAGCGTTGGTGTTTTTGCCGCAAATTCCGACAAGCGCAGCGATCGCCTCCCTGGCTGCGGCAGGCGTCGTTGCTGGATTGATGCCACTTACAGCGTTGCGTGTAACCGGCATGGGCTTACTACTGTTGTCATGGGCGCTGCTGGAAGCCCGGCAGATAATCGATTCGATAGAGGATTTGACGCCAGCCCCCGTCGATGTGACGCTGCGCATTACCGAAGTACGTGAAACAAAGCAGCAACTCAGTGCGCAGATTATCCGCGTTGGCGAAAAATATCAGTTTCCCCCGCTGTTTGTCACCCTCAGTACAGCGTCCAACGAATCACCATTTTGTGCCGGACAACGCTGGCAAATGAAACTGCGTCTGCGTGCGGTACATGGTCGATTAAATGAAGGCGGGTTTGATGCCCAACGCTTTGCACTCGCCAATCACACGCCACTGCAGGGACGTATTATCGAACAGCAGGCACAATCACTGAACTGCAGTTGGCGAGCACAGTTGGTCAACTTTCACTTACCGCGAATAGAAACGCTGCAGCAACCGGCGATATTACAAGCGTTAGCCTTTGGCGATCGCGACAACATGACGCCTACACAACGTCAGTTATTGCGGGAAACGGGAACCGCACATCTGATGGCAATATCGGGGATGCATATCGCACTAGCCGCCAGCGTGGGCTGGGCAATCGCTCGGGCACTGCAATTTTTCCTTCCAGCTCGATTCATTGGATATGTATTGCCCCTGGTGGGCAGCCTGGTGACGGCTGCTGTTTACTGCTGGATCTCTGGCAGCCACGCTCCAGCGCAGCGCGCGATGGTTGCCCTGACGATCTGGATACTGATTCGGCTTGCAGGCTGGCAACTCAGTGGCTGGCAGGTTTGGACGCTGTGCATCGGCAGCCTGCTCTGGCTGGATCCACTCACCATCTTGTCAGAGAGTTTCTGGCTCTCTTCACTCGCTGTGGCGATGTTGATAGCCTGGTTTCAGTGGTATCCGCTGCCTGCGAGATTCAGCAAGGGCTGGCGATGGTTGCCGCTGCGCCTGTTGCACTTGCAGCTGGGCATGATGATCTTAATGGCACCGCTGCAAATCTATCTGTTCCAGGGCATCAGCCTCAGTGCTTTGGTTGCCAACCTTATTGCTGTGCCCGTGGTGTCATTAATTACCGTGCCATTGATTTTACTGGCACTGTTGCTACCGGTGCCGCCTGTTTCTGCCGTTTTGTGGTGGCTGGCCGACGGGTCTGTCAGTCTGGTGATGAAGGGATTGGCGCTACTCCCGGCAGGATGGTGGCCGCTGAATGAAGCAATACCCGCCGTCGCGGTGCTGTGGGTAGGGTTGATATTGTGGCGTAGCGGCTTACTGTATCGTGCGCTGACGCCATGCTGTGGTTTGGCGTTAGCTATCGTCATTTGGCGCAGCCAGACGGAGCAAGATGACTGGCAGGTGGACATGATAGATGTCGGACATGGCCTCGCCATCGCCATTACTCAGGGCAAAGACGTTGTGATGTATGACGCGGGACCACGCTGGCAACAGGATGATGCTGGCGCCCGCGTTATTTTGCCTTGGCTACACTATCAGGGGCGCAAACTACAAGCGGTGATCATTAGCCATAAACACCTGGACCATCGGGGTGGATTGCACTCATTGCGCGACGCCAATCCAGACCTTGTTATCCGTAGCGCGTTAGCAGAAGCAGGGCATTTGCCTTGTCAGCGCGGGGAACAGTGGCTGTGGGGGAAACTGACCTTCACCGCACTCTGGCCTCCGGCAGGTAATACTCAGGGGCAAAATAATGATTCCTGTGTGGTGCGGGTAGATGACGGCAAAGTCAGTCTGCTGCTCACGGGGGATATTGAGCTGGAAGCAGAAAAAAATTAGTGGCACTGGAGAAAGAACGGCTGGCCAGCACCTTGATACAGGTTCCTCACCACGGCAGCCGGACTTCTTCTGGACCATTACTGTTACGTAGTGTTGCAGGAAAAGCGGCAATCGCCTCTGTCGCTCGCTATAACGCGTGGCGCATGCCGGCACAATCTGTGGTCTCTCGCTATCGCGAACAGGGCTACATCTGGCATGACACCGCGCAATCGGGACAGATCCACATCGGTATTCGGCAAGGAGACTGGCAGATTAAGGGGTTAAGAGAGCAAATAATGCCCCGCTGGTATCATCAGTGGTTTGGCGTCAAACGTGAATCCAGGTAGAATGAGCGGCTATTTCAAACAGCGTGAATAAATAATGCATCAAGACAAAGATCTCTCAACGTGGCAGACATTCCGCCGACTCTGGCCGATGATTGCACCGCACAAAGCTGGACTGTTCGTCTCTGCGGTGGCGCTGATTCTCAATGCGGCTGGCGATACCTTAATGTTGTCGCTGTTGAAACCTTTACTGGATGATGGCTTCGGGAAAGCCGATAAGTCCGTGATGCTGTGGATGCCGCTTGCGGTGATTGGTCTGATGCTGATTCGTGGCGTCACCAGTTATATCTCCAGCTATTGTATTTCCTGGGTATCCGGCAACGTGGTAATGAACATGCGTCGCCGTTTGTTTGGTCACATGATGGGCATGCCAGTGGCATTCTTTGACCAGCAATCTACCGGTACGCTGTTATCGCGCATTACCTATGATTCGGAACAGGTAGCGTCATCTTCTTCCAGTGCCTTGGTGACAGTGGTACGCGAAGGGGCCTCGATCATTGGCCTGTTTATCATGATGTTCTATTACAGCTGGCAGCTGTCATTGATCCTGATTGTGTTGGCACCGATTGTCTCCTTTGCCATTCGCACCGTGTCCAAACGCTTCCGCAACATCAGTAAGAACATGCAGAACACCATGGGCCAGGTCACCACCAGCGCCGAACAGATGCTGAAAGGGCACAAAGAAGTGCTGATCTTTGGTGGTCAGGATGTCGAGGCAGAACGTTTTTCTCAGGTCAGTAATAAAATGCGTCAGCAGGGTATGAAGCTGGTATCGGCTTCTTCCATCTCCGATCCGGTGATTCAGCTGATTGCTTCTCTGGCCCTGGCCTTCGTGCTGTATGCCGCCAGCTTCCCGAGCGTAATGGAAACCCTGACTGCCGGTACCATTACCGTGGTGTTCTCATCAATGATTGCGCTGATGCGTCCATTGAAATCACTCACCAACGTTAACGCCCAGTTCCAGCGTGGCATGGCGGCTTGCCAGACGCTGTTCTCGATTCTGGATAGTGAGCAGGAAATTGATAACGGCAAGCGTGAAATTGTCCGTGCAAAAGGCGATGTTGAATTCCGCAACGTCACCTTCACCTACCCAGGCCGTGAAGTGCCTGCACTGCGTGATATCAACCTGTCGCTGCCAGAAGGTAAAACCGTGGCACTGGTGGGGCGTTCAGGTTCGGGTAAATCGACTATGGCTAGCCTGTTGACGCGTTTTTACGACATCGATTCAGGTGAAATTCTGCTGGATGGTCACGATCTACGTGAATATACGCTGCGTTCGCTGCGTAATCAGGTGGCGCTGGTTTCCCAGAATGTCCACTTGTTCAACGACACCATTGCCAACAATATTGCCTATGCACGCAACGGTGAATACACGCGTGAGCAGATTGAGCAGGCTGCCACCATGGCGCATGCCATGGACTTCATCAAGAAAATGGATAACGGCCTCGATACCGTCATTGGTGAGAACGGGGTGCTGCTGTCTGGCGGCCAGCGTCAGCGTATCGCCATCGCGCGCGCCTTGCTGCGTGATTGCCCGATTCTGATTCTCGACGAAGCCACCTCCGCGCTGGATACCGAATCTGAGCGCGCCATACAGGCCGCGCTGGATGAACTACAGAAAAACCGCACTTCGCTGGTGATTGCCCACCGCTTGTCGACCATCGAAAAGGCCGACGAAATTGTGGTGGTGGAAGATGGTCGGATTGTTGAACGTGGTACCCATGAAGTCTTGCTGGCTGAGAAGGGCGCTTATGCGCAACTTCACAAACTGCAGTTTGGCCAATGATTGAACGCATCTGGAGCGGGCGCTCGCCGTTGTGGCTACTGTTGTGGCCACTCAGCTTGCTGTATGGGGCCATCAGTGTACTGATTCGCCTTAGCTATCAGCGCGGCTGGCGTAAAAGCTGGCGTGCGCCTTGCCCGGTGATTGTAGTCGGCAACCTCACGGCTGGCGGCAATGGCAAAACGCCCGTGGTGATCTGGTTGGTACAGGCGCTGCAGCAGCGTGGTCTGCGTGCGGGTGTTGTGTCGCGCGGTTACGGTGGGAAAGCAGATCGTTACCCACTGCGGGTCACGGCGGATACCCCTACAGCGTTAGCGGGTGATGAGCCGGTGCTGATTGCGCAGCGTACAAAGGCGCCAGTGGCGGTTGCCCCTGAACGCCGTCTGGCTGTGGAAGCGCTGCTGGCCGATCACGCACTGGATGTGATTATTACTGACGATGGGCTGCAGCATTACGCCTTGCAGCGCGATCGTGAAATTGTGGTCGTGGATGGTGCACGACGTTTTGGCAATGGCTGGTGGTTACCTGCGGGTCCTATGCGTGAACGTGCTTCACGCCTGCAGGATGTGAATGCGGTTATCGTCAATGGCGGTGAGGCGCAAGCGGGAGAAATCTCGATGACGCTGCAGCCGGGCTTAGCGGTGAATCTGCTCACTGGTGATACTGCCAGTCTGGATCAGTTACCGGCGATCGTGGCGATGGCCGGTATCGGTCACCCCCCGCGCTTCTTTAATACCCTGAAGCAGCAGGGCGTCAGTCCGGTTGCTGAGGTCGCTTTTGCTGACCATCATGCCTACAGCGAAGATGAACTGGCCCGCTTAACGCAGGCCGGGCAATGTTTGCTGATGACGGAAAAAGATGCCGTGAAGTGCCGTGGCTTTGCTCAAAAGCATTGGTGGTATCTGCCGGTTGATGCGCATCTGTCGGGCGCAACACTTGATGCGCTACTCGATGATGTAACGCAACTCTGCACTACTGCGCGCGAAACCCGCTCGCGCGCATAACCGTCACAGGGAACCGAGTATGACTACCGTTAATTCCCTCTCGCTGCAAACCGCTCGTCATCTCCATCTGGCTGCCCAGGGACTGTTACGTCCGCTGGGCCGCCGCGCGCGCTTTGCGGATATTCACGCCAGCGTGCGCCAAATGTCTTTGCTGCAAATTGACACCATCAACGTGGTGGCGCGCAGCCCTTATCTGGTGTTATTTAGCCGTCTTGGCGCTTACCCAACAAACTGGCTGGAAGAGACGTTAGCTGCCGGGGAACTGTTTGAGTACTGGGCACATGAAGCCTGTTTTATCCCGTTTGAGGATTATCCGCTGCTGCGCCATCGTATGCTGGAGCCACAACGGCTTGGCTGGAAATACAGTGAGCAGTGGGTGGAAGCGCATCAGCAGGAGATTACCGACTTACTGGCTCATATCAGTGAAAACGGCCCAGTTCGCGCCGCGGATTTCGCTAACGATAAGCAGACGAAACCCGGCTGGTGGGCATGGAAGCCCCATAAGCGTCATCTGGAGAATCTCTTCAGCGCCGGTGAATTGATGGTGGTAGAGCGGCGCAACTTCCAACGTGTTTACGATCTGCGCAGCCGCGTGATGCCGGAATGGAATGATGAACAGCATGCGCTTAGCGAAGCGGAAGCGGTGCTGGCGATGTTGAATCATAGCGCACGCAGCTTGGGTATTTTCCGCACGAACTGGCTGGCGGACTATTACCGGCTGAAACGCGCCCCTATCAAAACCTGGCTGGAAAAGGCAGAGGCACGGGGTGACATTGTCCGGGTCGAAGTGGAGCAACTGGGTGAAATGTGGTTGCACACAGGTCTGTTGCCGCTGTTGGAAAAAATGCCGACAGCTACGCACACTGCGTTGCTCTCTCCCTTTGATCCCGTGGTGTGGGACCGACGCCGTGCGCTTGAACTGTTTAATTTCGACTATCGTATCGAGTGTTACACCCCGGCCGAGAAACGCAAATATGGCTATTTTGTCCTGCCTGTCTTGCATCGTGGCGCTTTAAAAGCGCGTATTGATGCCAAAATGGATCGCCAGTCCCAGCAACTGGTAATTCGTGCCTTCTGGCTCGAACCCGGTGCGCGGGTGAGCAACGCGTTTCTTGAGGATGTGCAAAAAACGATTAATCGTTTTGCACAATGGCAGGGTGCGAGCCAGGTGATACTGGAAAATGCGCCCCCCGCGTTGCTGGCTGCCTGGTCCCATCAGTGGGATATCAACCGCTGACAACACACGAATATTGCCGCGCCCAGCGCACTGTGGCCGGGTGCGCTATGGTATGCTTAGTGCCTGACGAATCGGTGCTAAAGGAGAAAATGATGGATCACCGTTTACTTGAGATTGTTGCTTGTCCGGTTTGTAACGGAAAACTGTATTTCAACAAAGAGCAGCAGGAGCTGATCTGCAAACCTGACGGACTGGCCTTCCCGGTGCGTGACGGCATTCCCGTGTTACTGGAAGTGGAAGCCCGTACCCTGTCAGTTGAAGAGATCCATCCATGAGTTTCGTCGCGATCATCCCAGCGCGTTACGCATCGACGCGCCTGCCAGGCAAACCGCTGGTGGATATTCACGGCAAACCGATGGTGGTGCACGTGATGGAGCGTGCGCGCGAATCGGGAGCGGATCGGGTAATTGTCGCCACTGACCACCCAGAAGTGGCTGCAGCGGTGACGGCAGCGGGTGGTGAAGTCTGTATGACGCGCCCCGATCACCAATCTGGCACCGAACGTCTGGCCGAAGTGATCGAAAAATACCAGTTTGCCGATGACACTATCATCGTCAACGTGCAGGGTGATGAGCCGATGATCCCGGCTGAAATCGTCCGTCAGGTCGCAAATAATCTGGCGCAAGCCGATGCAGGAATGGCGACTCTGGCGGTGCCGATCACCGATGCTGAGGAAGCGTTCAATCCCAATGCCGTTAAAGTGGTGATGGATGCCAAAGGCTACGCGCTCTATTTTTCACGCGCTACCATTCCCTGGGATCGTGAGCGTTACGCGAAATCGCGTGAGCAAATTGGTGACACATTACTACGACACATCGGTATCTATGCCTATCGTGCCGGATTTGTCCGTCGCTATATCGCCTGGGAGCCGTGTCCGCTGGAACACATTGAGCTGCTCGAGCAGTTGCGCGTATTGTGGTACGGCGAGAAGATTCACGTCGCGGTGGCGCAAACCGTGCCAAGCGTTGGCGTGGATACACCGGAAGACCTGGCGCGCGTACGTGCGGCCATGCAAGGTTAATCTCCTATCGGCCAGCCATGTGTGCTGGCCACAAAGTTTGATCTGGCGCTAAGTATTACGCCACCATGGCCTCCAGGATAGTAAAGTCTTTTGACCGCGGAGGATAACGCATGGAACAGCTCCGTTCAGAACTGGCGCTGGTACTGGGTGAAGGTATCAGCCGCCTCGAAACCATCAGCGAACAGGCGCAATCGCGTCTGTATGCACTCTATGACAACAGCGGTAAGCCTATGCCGCTGGTGGCGAAGTATTTCCGTCATCAGGGACGCGCCGCGCTAGAAGCCAAAAAACTTACAATGCTGGGCCATGATGGCCTGGTGCCAGTGCCTGCGGTCTTTGGTTTAGTGCTGAGTCAGCAGCAACCGGTGCATGAAATGCTGCTGATGGCACGTTTCAATGGCGTATCGGCGGAGGCGCCGGCCCGTACCTCACTCCGTTGGGAGCAACTGTGCGAACAGATCGTTGAAGGTGTGCTGGGCTGGCATCGAATCGACAGCCACGGTTTAGTGGGCCGTGTCGATAGTGTGCAGGAGAACAGCTGGCCTGCGTGGTATCGCCAGCGTGTTGAAGTGCTGTGGTCGACGCTCGGCTACCTCTCACCGCCCTCATTTACGTTAGAAGATCGGCAGATTTTGTTCCGTAGTCGCCAGCAGTTAGCTCAATTGTTTGCCGATTTCGATGACCCCTGCGTGCTGATGCATGGCAATCTGCGCCTGGCCAGTATGTTGAAGGATGCGCACAGCGACCAACTGGTGGCGATGATGCAACCCGGCAATATTCTGTGGGCTCCACGCGAATATGAGCTGATGCGGCTGGCTGATAGCGGTGCCGAAGCCTCATTGCTGCAACACTATCTGCAGCGTGCGCCGGTGGCCGAAGGCTTTGTCTGGCGGCGCTGGCTATACCAGCTGTGGGATTGTGTGGATACCTTAGTCAGCAGCGGACAGTTTGACCGTCCGCGCTTCGACAATGCCCGTGAACAGTTACTGCCCTGGCTCGGCTGAGTTAAGGTCATCACCGCGCAGCCGCTGCCAGATTTGCCCTAATGTTTCATAAATGGCGCGCTCACTGTGACTCAACCACAGCGGCGAAGGCAGAATACGATCCCACGCACTGATAGGTGAGGTAATCGCGAGCTGGTTCGCGGGGGCGGCAATCGGATTCATGCCTGCGCTCTGGAAAAAGTGCATCGCACGGGGCAGATGGTTAGCAGAAGAGACCAACAGGAAAGGGTGTTGTCCAATGGTTTGCTTCACTGCCTGCGCTTCTTCACCGGTGTCGTGAGGTTGATCCATTGTAATGATCGCCTCAGGCGGCACGCCCAGACTTTCCGCCACTTCCGCCGCCACGCTGGCGTTGCTGCGACGGTTAAACCCCGCTGCTGCGCCGGTGAAGATCATTTTGGCCTGCGGATAGCGCCGCCATTGGCGAACCCCTTCCGCGACACGCGGCAGGCTGTTGTTAATCAAATTAGAGCTGGGAGCCCAATTCGGATTGAAGGTATAGCCACCGCCGAGCACCACGATATAATCCACCGGTTCCGTGCCGTTCCAGGTCGCATAGTGACGTTCCAACGGCAGCAGCAAGCGGTCGGCGATGGGTTGCAGGCTCAGCAGCAAGAGCATTAGCCAACTGGCGGAGATAAGGATTTTGCCGCTTTTTTGCCAACGGCTAAACCAGAGCAGCAAAAGTCCCGCCGCCATCAGTGACAGCAGCAGTGGCAAAGGCAATAACATCGCGCCAATCCATTTTTTTAATGCAAAAAACATTGAAAATTGCTCCTTTTGTCCGAAAAAACAGCAGCCAGACAGTTACGGTGGCGTGAAAGGTTCATTCTTGTCGAGCCTGTGACAAAATAGCATAAGTTGAATGCAGCAGATCGGAGCCATCATCATGCAGGATCGTAACTTTGACGATCTGGCGGACAAATTCTCGCAGAACATTTATGGCACGCGCAAAGGGCAGGTGCGCCAGGCGATCCTGTGGGACGAGCTTGATGCCTTGTTACCCACTTTGCCAGATGGCACGCTTGCTGTGCTGGATGCCGGCGGCGGCGTAGGACAAATTTCAAGTGGTCTGGCGGCGCGTGGCCATAAGGTACTGCTGTGCGATCTCTCTGCTGAGATGCTGAAACTGGCGGAAGCCCATGCCCACACCGAGGGTGTGAGCCACAACATGCAATTCAAACAAATTAGCGCCCAGCAGGTTGGCGAACATTTGGATAAGCCAGTTGATCTGGTATTGTTTCACGCTGTGTTGGAGTGGGTAGCTGAACCGGAAGCGGTGCTACGCGCGCTGTGGCAAACATTGAAGCCCGGCGGAGTGCTGTCTTTGATGTTTTACAACGCGCACAGCCTGACGTTCCGCACGCTGCAACTCGGTAATTTCGGCTACCTGCGTGCCAATATGACCAAACGTAAAAAGCGGACGCTATCGCCGGATTTCCCGCGCGATCCTGAGGACGTCAATCGCTGGTTGGTCGAGGCGGGTTTTGAGATTGAGCAACGAGCCGGGATTCGCGTGTTTTGTGATTACATGAAACCCCCACCGCCGGGCGTTGTGAAGAGCATAGAAGACATTATTGAAATGGAACGGCGCTACTGTCGTCAGGAGCCCTTTTTAAGCTTAGGGCGCTATATCCACGTGACCGCGCGCAAACCCAAGTAGAAGGATCAACTATGAGCGAATTTTCCCAGACGGTCCCCGAATTGGTGGCATGGGCGCGCAAGAATGACTTTTCACTTGCGTTGCCGGTAGAACGTCTGGCCTTTTTGCTGGCCATTGCCACCTTAAACGGTGAGCGCATGGACGGTGAAATGAGTGAAGGTGAACTGATCGACGCGTTTCGTCACGTCAGTAAAGCGTTCGAACAAACCAACGAAACTGTGCAAGTGCGTGCTAATAACGCCATCAATGACATGGTGCGTCAACGCTTGCTGAACCGCTTTACCAGCGAACTGACGGAAGGGCATGCCATCTATCGCCTGACGCCGCTCGCCATCGGCATTACCGACTACTACATCCGTCAGCGTGAGTTTTCTACGCTGCGTCTGTCGATGCAGTTGTCTATCGTAGCACAGGAACTGAAGCGCGCCGCCGATGCCGCTGAAGAGGATGGCGACGAATTCCACTGGCATCGTAACGTCTTCGCGCCGCTGAAATACTCCGTGGCGGAGATCTTCGACAGCATCGATATGACACAACGTTTGATGGATGAGCAGCAGCAAGCGGTGAAAACGGACATCGCCGATCTGCTCAATCAAGACTGGCGTGCGGCGATTTCCAGCTGTGAGCTGTTGCTGTCAGAAACCTCCGGCACGCTGCGTGAATTGCAGGATACGCTGGAAGCTGCGGGCGATAAGTTGCAGGCTAACCTGTTACGCATTCAGGACGCCACGCTGAGCAGCCCGGATCTCGGCTTTGTCGACAAACTGGTGTATGACCTGCAAAGCAAGCTGGACCGCATCATCAGTTGGGGCCAGCAGGCCATCGATTTGTGGATTGGCTACGACCGCCACGTGCATAAGTTTATTCGTACCGCCATCGACATGGATAAGAACCGCGTGTTCGCACAGCGTTTACGCCTGTCGGTGCAGAACTACTTCGATCAACCCTGGGCGCTGACCTACGCCAATGCCGATCGCCTCTACGATATGCGTGATGAAGAGATGACGCTGCGTAATGACGAGGTGATGGGTGAACTGCCGCCTGAGATGGAATACGAAGAGTTTAACGAGATTCGCGAGCAGCTGGCCGCGATGATCGAAGAAGCCTTACAGATTTATAAGCAAGAGCAAAAGCCGCTCAACCTCGCCACCGTGATGCGTGACTATCTGTCGCAGTATCCGCGTGCGCGCCACTTTGATTTGGCGCGCATCGTCATCGATCAAGCGGTGCGACTGGGTGTGGCAGAAGCTGATTTAGCCGGTCTGCCCGCGCAGTGGCAGACCATTAATGATTACGGAGCCAAGGTGCAGGCACATGTCATCGACAAATATTGAACAAGTGATGCCAGTTAAGCTGGCGTTGGCACTGGCAAACCCGATTTTCCCTGCGCTTGACAGTCAGTTGCGTGCGGGACGCCACATCGGCATCGAAGAGCTGGATAATCACGCTTTTTTGATGGATTACCAGGAGTACCTGGAAGAGTTTTATGCGCGCTACAACGTTGAATTGATGCGCGCACCCGAAGGTTTCTTTTATTTGCGTCCGCGCTCAACCACGCTGATTCCGCGCTCGGTACTCTCAGAGCTGGACATGATGGTGGGCAAAATCCTGTGCTACCTCTACCTCAGCCCGGAACGTCTGGCGAATGAAGGAATTTTCACCCAGCAGGAGCTGTATGACGAGCTGCTGTCGCTGGCTGATGAGAGCAAGTTGCTGAAGCTGGTGAATCAGCGTTCAACCGGCTCAGACCTGGACCGCGCCAAACTGCAGGAAAAAATGCGTGCTTCATTGAGCCGCCTGCGCCGTTTGGGCATGGTGTGGTTTATGGGCAACGACAGCAGTAAATTCCGCATTATGGAGTCCGTATTCCGCTTTGGTGCGGATGTGCGCAGCGGTGATGATGCGCGCGAAGCGCAACTGCGCCTGATCCGTGATGGTGAAGCCATGACGCTGGAGACGAAACCCGCAGCCAATGAGAGTGATGACGCAGAAAATGAACAGGACGCTGAAAGCGATGCGAATGATCACGCGGAGGATGAACAGGAATGATTGAACGCGGTAAATTTCGTTCGCTAACGCTGGTCAACTGGAACGGTTTCTTTGCCCGTACTTTTGATCTCGATGCGTTGGTGACCACGCTTTCCGGCGGTAACGGTGCCGGTAAATCCACCACCATGGCCGCTTTTGTCACGGCGCTGATCCCCGATTTAACGCTGCTGCATTTCCGTAACACCACCGAAGCGGGTGCCACCTCTGGCTCACGTGACAAAGGTCTGCACGGTAAACTGCGTGCGGGCGTCTGCTATTCGGTGCTGGATGTCGTCAATTCACGCCATCAGCGTGTGGTGGTGGGCGTACGACTGCAGCAAGTGGCCGGTCGCGATAAAAAAGTCGATATCAAGCCTTTCAGTATCCACGGCTTGCCAACGGATTCTCAGCCGACGGATATGCTGACCGAAATTCTTAACAGCCGTCAGGCGCGCGTGTTACCGCTGGCGGAAGTGAAAGAACGAGTCGAAGCGCAGGAAGGCGTACAGTTCCGCCAATACAACTCCGTTACCGATTACCACGCGGTGCTGTTTGAGCTGGGCGTGGTGCCGCGTCGTCTGCGCACCGCTGGTGACCGTAGCAAATTCTATCGTTTGATTGAGGCATCGCTGTATGGCGGTATCTCCAGCGCGATCACCCGATCGCTGCGCGATTATCTGCTGCCAGAAAATGGCGGCGTGCGCAAAGCGTTCCAGGATATGGAAGCGGCGCTGCGTGAGAACCGCATGACGCTGGAAGCAATTCGCGTCACGCAATCCGATCGCGACCTGTTTAAGCATCTGATTTCTGAATCGACCAGCTACGTTTCTGCGGATTATATGCGTCATGCCAATGAGCGACGCATTCATCTCGACGGTGCGCTGCAACTGCGTAATGAGCTGTTTACCAGCCGCAATCAACTGGCATCGGAGCAGTATCGCCATATCGAGATGGCACGTGAGTTGTCTGAGCACAACGGTGCAGAAAGCGATCTGGAAACCGATTATCAGGGTGCCAGCGATCACCTGAATCTGGTGCAGACCGCCATGCGCCAGCAGGAGAAGATTGAGCGTTATGATGCCGATCTCGAAGAGCTGACTTACCGCCTTGAAGAGCAGAATGAGGTGGTGGCGGAAGCGCGTGAAGTGCAGGAAGAGAACGAAGCGCGCGCCGAAGCAGCAGAAATCGAAGTGGATGAACTGAAAAGCCAGTTGGCCGACTTCCAGCAGGCGCTTGATGTGCAGCAAACCCGCGCGATTCAATATCAGCAAGCTTTACAGGCACTGGAAAAAGCGCGTATGCAGTGTCAGTTGCCGGATCTGACCATCGATAACGCGGCTGAATGGCAGGAAACATTCCAGGCACGTGAAGAAGAAGCTACTGAGCAACTGCTGCGTCTGGAGCAGAAACTTAGCGTGGCCGAAGCGGCCCACAGCCAGTTTGAGCAGGCACTGGCGCTGGTCACCAGCATTGCTGGTGAGGTTAGCCGTCAGGATGCATGGCAAATCGGGCGCGAGTTACTGCGCGATGCGGCCAATCAGCGCCATCACGCGGATCAACTCTCTTCACTACGTTTGCGCCTCAACGAACTGGAAACGCGTCTGCGTGAACAGCATGACGCCGAGCGTTTGCTGGCTGACTTCTGCAAACGCCAGGGGCAGCAGTACGATGCGGATGCGCTGGAAGGGCTGCAACGTGAATTAGAAGCACAGATTGAGCAGTTGAATGAAAGCGTCGCGGATGCGGGTGAACGCCGCATGCTGATGCGTCAGGAGCTGGAACAACTGCGCGAACGTATCACGGCATTGACCGCCCGTGCGCCGCACTGGTTGGCCGCGCAGGAAATCCTGACTCAGCTCAGTGAGCAGACCGGACAAGCGCTGACCAATAGCCAGCAAATCACCGAATTTATGCAGCAGTTGCTGGAGCGCGAGCGTGAAACCACCGTCGAGCGTGACGACGTGGCGGCCCGCAAGCGTGAGGTAGAGCAGCAAATCGAGCGCCTCAGCCAGCCTGGCGGTGCCGAAGATGCCCGCCTGACCCAGCTGGCGGAGCGTTTTGGCGGTGTGCTGCTGTCGGAAATCTATGATGACGTCACGCTCGACGACGCGCCCTATTTCTCGGCGCTGTATGGTCCTTCTCGCCACGCCATCGTGGTGCCGGATCTGTCGCTGGTGCGTGAGTTGCTGGATGGCCTCGACGATTGTCCGGAAGATCTCTATTTAATCGAAGGGGATCCGCAGTCCTTTGATGACAGCGTATTCAGCGTCGATGAGCTGGAAAAAGCGGTAGTGGTGAAGGTGGCAGAGCGCCAGTGGCGTTACTCTCGCTTCCCGAAAGTGCCGTTGTTTGGTCGCGCTGCGCGTGAAAATCAGCTGGAACTGCTGAACAACGAACGCGAGCAGCTGGCGGAGCGCTTTGCCACGTTATCGTTCGATGTGCAGAAAACCCAGCGTTTGCATCAATCATTCAGTCGTTTTATCGGCAGTCATCTGGCGGTAGCCTTTGATGAGGATCCTGAAGCGCAAATCCGCCAACTCAATAGCCGTCGTGGCGAGCTGGAACGCGCTTTGGCGCAGCATGAGAATGACAACCAGCAACAGCGTGCGCAGTTCGAGCAGGCCAAAGAAGGTGTCAGCCAGCTGAACCGCCTGTTACCGCGCGTAAACCTGCTGTTGGACGATTCGCTAGGCGATCGCTGCGAAGAGATCCGCGAGCGCGTTGAAGAGGCACAGGAAGCAGCGCGTTTCTTACATCAGCACAGCACTAAACTCAGCAAGCTGGAGCCACTGGTCTCCGTGTTGCAAAGCGATCCTCAGCAGCATGACCAACTGGAACGTGACTATCAGCAGGCGCAACAGCAGCAGCGCGATGCGCGTCAGCAGGCCTTTGCCCTGACGGAAGTGGTGCAGCGCCGCGCGCACTTCAGCTACCAAGATTCAGCGGGCATGCTGAATGGCAACACCGATCTTAACGAGAAACTGCGCCGTCGTCTTGAACAAGCAGAAGCCGAGCGCAGCAGCGCGCGTGAACGCCTGCGTGGCCATCAGGCCCAGCTCACGCAGTATTCGCAAGTATTGGCGTCACTGAAAAGTTCCTACGATGCCAAGCGCGACATGCTGAAAGAGATGCAGCAAGAGATGCAGGACATTGGGGTTCATGCCGATGCCAGCGCCGAAGAGCGTGCACGTATTCGCCGTGATGAGCTGTACACGGCGCTGAGCCATAACCGTGCGCGTCGCAATCAGCTGGAAAAACAGCTGACCTTCTGCGAAGCCGAAATGGACAGCCTGCAGAAAAAACTGCGTAAGCTGGAGCGCGATTACCATGTGATTCGCGAGCAGGTGGTCAGTGCCAAAGCGGGTTGGTGCACGGTACTGCGATTGGTGAAAGAGAATGGCGTTGAGCGTCGTCTGCATCGTCGTGAACTCGCTTATCTGAGCGGTGACGAGCTACGTTCGATGTCCGATAAGGCCTTGGGTGCGCTGCGTCTGGCGGTGGCAGATAACGAGCATTTACGCGATGTATTGCGTATGTCAGAAGATCCCAAACGCCCTGAACGCAAGGTGCAGTTCTTTATCGCGGTGTACCAGCATCTGCGCGAGCGTATCCGCCAGGATATCATTCGCACCGACGATCCGGTTGAAGCCATCGAACAGATGGAAATCGAGCTGAATCGACTGACGGAAGAGTTGACCGCGCGCGAGCAAACATTGGCTATCAGCTCCCGCAGTGCGGCCAACATCATTCGCAAGACCATTCAGCGCGAGCAGAACCGTATTCGTCAGTTGAACCAAGGCCTGCAGGCGGTGAGTTTTGGCCAGGTGCGCAGCGTGCGTCTCAACGTCAACGTCCGCGAAGCGCACTCAACGTTGCTGGATACCTTGTCAGAGCAGCATGAAGCGCATCAGGATCTGTTTACCAGTAATCGTCTGACCTTCTCGGAAGCACTGGCAAAATTGTATCAGCGCCTCAACCCACAAATCGATATGGGTCAGCGCACGCCGCAAACCATCGGTGAAGAGCTGCTCGACTACCGCAACTATCTGGAGATGGAAGTGGAGGTTAACCGTGGCTCGGATGGCTGGCTGCGCGCCGAGAGTGGTGCGTTGTCGACCGGTGAAGCGATCGGTACCGGTATGTCGATTCTGGTGATGGTGGTGCAGAGCTGGGAAGAGGAGTCCCGTCGCCTGCGCGGTAAGGATATTTCGCCGTGCCGTCTGCTGTTCCTTGATGAAGCCGCGCGTCTTGATGCCCGTTCGATTGCGACGCTTTTTGAACTCTGTGAACGTCTGGAGATGCAGCTGGTGATTGCTGCGCCAGAGAACATCAGTCCGGAAAAAGGGACCACTTACAAGCTGGTTCGTAAGGTGTTCAACAACACGGAACACGTTCATGTGGTCGGTCTGCGTGGTTTCTCAGCGGACCCGGCACCGGTGAAGCGTGAGAACAGCGATATCGATTTGGAAACAGAAAATACCTAGCGCTGAATCTGGTTAAAAAACAGCGCACCGTTTAATCTGTAAACGGCATTTGCACACTGAGGCAGATGCCGTTTTTATTTGTATACTCAACAATAAGAGTAAGGTTGTACATAGCGATAACAGGGCGCTGTGTCTTAGGTGAGAAGGGGGCAGGGATGTTGCTGAACAAAAGAAGCAGAATTAAACGTGCTGCATTAGCACTCAGTCTTTCACTGGTTTTATCGCCGCTGGCCACCAGCCATGCAGCGATCATTGCCGCACTGCCGGGAACGTCTCATAGCACCCTGAGCGTGGCGGCAAGCCAGCATCAAATTCAGCAGGCGTTCAGCCCGAGTGAACAACCGTTTTATCTCCCCGGTCTGGCAGGCATCTATGCGTCACGCAATATGGCGCCGCTGTGGCAAGACCGAGACGCGGTGCAGGCGTTTCAACAACAGCTGGCAGAAGTGGCGCTTTCAGGCGTCCAGCCGCAGTTCACACGCTGGGTTGAGCGGCTCACTAATCCAAACATTACGGGGCTGGCGCGCGATATCGTCCTGAGCGATGCCATGCTGGGCTATCTGCAGTTTGTGGCTAACGTGCCGACGCAGGGTGAAACCTGGCTATACAGCAATGTGCCTTACAAACTCGCTATGCCCGGCATCGCGGCCATCAATCAATGGCAGAATGCGGTAAACGGCGGCGGCAGCCGTGCATTTGTGGTGTCTTTAGCGCCACAGCATCCACAATATGCGCCGATGCACAGTGCGCTAAAGGCCCTGCTCACCGATAACCGCCCATGGCCGCAACTGCGCGACAGCGGTACCCTGAAGCCAGGCCAAATCAGCAACGATATCCCGGCACTGCGTGAGATTCTCCAGCGCACCGGCATGTTAACAGCCGCGCACAGCAGCACGCCTACGCCAGCCGACGATGCGGTGCCCACGGCATCGGTGCCGGTAAGTCAGAGCAATCAACCTGTGGCGGTGAGCCCATCAGCGGCCAACGTCAGTGATCTCCCCTCGCAGAGCCCGCAGACCGCCGGTAATGTGGCGGCAAATCCGACCCCAGCAGGCGATAATGTTTACGATGCTGCGCTGGTGGAGGGTGTGAAGCGCTTCCAGCACTGGCAAGGTTTAGCGGATGATGGCGCAATCGGACCCCGCACCCGCGAGTGGCTGAATGTCTCGCCTCAAATGCGCGCCTCTTTGCTGGCACTCAATATTCAGCGTCTGCGCCTGCTGCCGGATGATATGCATAACGGCATCATGGTGAATATTCCCAACTATTCGCTGACCTATTACAACAACGGTGCCACCATCCTTTCATCGCGTGTGATTGTGGGGCGTCCGGATCGCAAAACCCCGCTGATGCGCAGCGCGCTAAATAATGTGGTGCTGAACCCGCCATGGAATGTGCCGACTACGCTGGTGCGCCAGGATATTGTGCCGAAGGTCAAACAAGATCCCGGCTACCTCTACAAGCATGGTTACACCTTGTTATCCGGCTGGAGTGCTGATGCTGAAGTGATCGATCCTTCGATGATTGACTGGCACATGGTTTCCGCCGCGAGCTTCCCGTATCGCATTCGTCAGGCTCCAGGTGCGATGAACTCACTGGGTCGCTATAAATTCAATATGCCAAGTTCGGATGCCATCTACCTGCACGATACGCCGAATCATGGCTTGTTCCAGCGTGATATCCGCGCGTTAAGTTCAGGGTGTGTCCGCGTGAATAAAGCTTCGGAACTGGCGGATCTGTTGTTGCAGGATGTGGGATGGAATGACAGCCGGATCTCCGACACGCTGAAGCAGGGCGATACCCGTTACGTGCCGATTCGTCATCGTATCCCGGTGAATCTCTACTATCTGACGGCATGGGTCGCCGCAGATGGCCAACCGCAATATCGTACAGATATTTACAATTATGATAACACCGCGCGTTCCGGTAGCCAGGTTCTGGCAAAAGCGGGCAAACTGCTGCTCTAGTGGTTGATTTATCTGTTATCACCTGCCGATAAAAACCCCAAGACCCGTCTGAGAAATACCTTCTCAGGCGGGTTTTGATCATTCTGTGACGCATTCCGGGTTGACTGACTGTTGGGCTGAGGTTACTGTTCGGCCTTGTGTACTTTTTACACATATTTTTATCGTTTTAGATTAGGTAACCCCGCAACATGGCTAATTTTGATTCTCAACGTCGTCGATTACTCCTGATTGGAGGCGCAGCGGCAGGTTTGTCACTGCTTCCAGGTTCAGCTCTGGCTTCGCTTTCCACCGCTCGCCCACGAGTATTGACGCTTAATAACCTTCACACCGGTGAAACCCTTAAAACGGAGTTTTTTAACGGCAAGAGTTATGACAAGGATGAGTTAGCCCGTTTAAACCACTTCTTCCGTGATTACCGCGCCAATCAGGTAAAACACATCGATCCGCATCTGTTTGACCAGCTGTACCGTTTGCAGATGGTGCTAAATACGCGCAAGCCTGTGCAGCTGATCTCGGGTTACCGTACGCTCGCCACCAATAATATGCTGCGTGAATCGGGCCCTGGCGTGGCAAAACACAGTTATCACACCAAAGGGCAGGCGATGGATTTCCATATCGAGGGAATTTCATTGAGCAATGTTCGCAAAGCGGCGTTATCTATGCGCGCTGGTGGTGTAGGATATTACCCGCGCAGCAACTTCGTACACATTGATACCGGGCCTGCAAGGCACTGGTCCTGATACCGACAGCGCTGCGTGTGTCGGTCATGGAGCGCTATGAATTACCATATTATTCCGGTTACGGCCTTTTCTCAGAACTGCTCGGTCATTTGGGATGAAGAGACCCAGCAGGCAGCGTTAGTCGATCCCGGCGGTGATGCAAAAACCATTATTGCCGTGCTGGCTGAGCGGGGCTTAACACCCGCACAAATCCTGTTGACGCATGGTCATCTCGACCACGTTGGTGCCGCAGCCGAGCTCGCCGCGCATTATCAGGTGCCAATTGTCGGTCCACACAAACTGGACGCCTTCTGGCTGGATAATCTGCCGACCCAAAGCCGTATGTTTGGTTTGCCCGAGTGCGCGCCGCTGGCGCCGAATCGCTGGCTGGAAGAGGGTGAAACGGTACAGGTGGGAAATGTCACACTTGAGGTGCTGCTTTGCCCTGGCCACACGCCAGGACACATTGTCTTTTTCGACCGTGCGGGTCGCTTACTGATCTCCGGTGATGTGATTTTTAATGGCGGTGTTGGGCGTACCGATTTTCCGCAGGGCAGTCACAGCGACTTGATCGCGGCGATTAATACCAAGCTGTTGCCGTTAGGGGATGATGTGACCTTTGTACCGGGTCATGGACCCATTTCAACCTTGGGTCGCGAGCGAATCAGTAATCCTTTTCTGCAATAAAAAATGGGCCGTTGAGGCCCATTTCTCATTTAACGATGCTGAGTTTTACAGCACGGCGACAATCGCTTCGCACAGCGAAGACATATTGTCCGGCGTCATACCTGCCACGTTAACGCGACCAGAGTTAACGGCATACACGCCGAACTCATCACGCAGGCGTACCACCTGATCTTTGGTCAAACCGCTGAACGAGAACATGCCGTTCTGCTGGATGATAAAGCTGAAGTCCTGCGTTGCCCCTTTCTCTGCCAGCGTATTCACAAACAGCTGACGCATGCGCTGGATACGCTGACGCATATCGCTCAACTCTTGTACCCAAATGGTACGCAGCGCATCGTTGCCCAGGATGGTTGCCACCACAGCGGCACCGTGTGAAGGCGGGTTCGAGTAGTTAGCACGGATGCTGTACTTCACCTGACTGAAGGCGGTCTTAGCGGTGTTGCTGTCTGCAGCCACCAGTGTCAACGCACCCACGCGCTCGTTGTACAGACCAAAGTTCTTGGAGTAGGAGCTGGCAACCAGCAATTCCTGATGTGAGGCAGCAAAAATACGCAGGCCTTCTGCATCTTCGTCTAATCCACGGGCGAAGCCCTGGTAAGCGAAGTCAAACAGCGGCAGCCAGCCTTTTTCCTGCGACAGTTTAGCCAACTGCTGCCACTGTTCAGCGGAAGGATCGACACCCGTCGGGTTATGGCAGCAGCCGTGGAACAGCACCACATCGCCCGCTTTGGCTTCCTGCAACGATGCCACCATGCCTGCAAAATCGAGGCTGTGGTTGGCCGCATCGTAGTATTGGTAATCACAAACTTCCAGACCGGCTGCGTTGAATACGTTCTTGTGGTTCGGCCAGCTTGGATTACTCACCCAGACACGCTTAACGTTGGTCTGGTTAGCGAGGAAATCAGCGGCAACACGCAGAGCACCGGTACCACCTGGGGTCTGTGCCGTGCAGGCTCGTCCCGAAGCAATCAAGCTGCTCTCTTTACCAAACAGCAATGCCTGAGTGCAGCTGGCGAAATCAGCCAGACCATCAATGCTCAGGTAATTTTTGGTGGTTTCATTTTCCAGCAGATACTGCTCAGCTTTTTTAACACTGGTCAGAACCGGGGTTTTACCGGTTTCATCTTTATAGACACCAATGCCAAGGTTGATTTTATTCGGGCGGTCATCGGCGCGAAACAGGTCAGCCAGTCCCAGAATAGGATCGGCGGGTGCGGCAGAGATCGATTCAAACATGAGTCAGTTCCGTGTGGGTGAACTTTAGCGAAATGAGCTATCAGGGTAGCGTCAGATGATACTATTGCCAACCGCTGACATAAAAAAGAAATAAGTCGCGCGTACAAAGTAGTGGCGCTAATTGAGAGGCCGATCACTCAAAAGCAAAACGGAGCCCGAAGGCTCCGTTTTTAGGTCATACAAGTTTCTAATCAGGTGATTAGAACTGGTATACCAGACCCAGGGCAACGATATCGTCGGTGCTCAGACCCAGCGCGTTGTTGTCGTTCAGCTGGTTGATGCGGTAGTCGACGTAGGTCGCCATGTTTTTGTTGAAGTAGTAGGTCGCGCCCACATCGATGTATTTAACCAGATCAACATCGCCGATGCCTTCAACATCTTTGGCTTTAGACTGAACGTATGCCAGGGATGGACGCAGACCGAAGTCAAACTGGTACTGAGCTACAACTTCAAAGCCCTGAGTTTTGTTAGCAAAACCAACCTGGTTGAAACCAACGCTACCTGCATTGGTGTTAGAGATGTAGGTAGAGTTACGGGTTTCGTTGTACATAGCCGCCAAGTATACGTTGTTAGCGTCATACTTCAGGCCAGTTGCCCACTGCTGCGCTTTATCACCGCCGCCGTAGTAAGCAGAATCTTGTGCGTTGGTACGGTCGCTTGAACCGTAAGCACCTACGATGCCAACACCGATTGGTGAGGTGTAAGAAATTGAGGTACCCCAGCCGTCACCGTTTGCACGACGAATGTCGTCACGGTCGTTTTTGCCCTGATACTGCAGAGCAAAGTTCAGGCCATCAACCAGACCGAAGAAGTTGGTGTTACGGTAGGTAGCCAGACCAGTAGAACGGCCAACCAGGAAGTTATCAGAGTAACCGGTATCGCCACCGAACTCTGGCAGTACGTCGGTCCAGCCGATTGCGTCATACACTACGCCGTAGTTACGACCATAGTCGAATGAACCTGCGTCGCCGAATTTCAGACCAGCAAAGCCCAGACGGGTTTTGTTACCGTCTTGTGCGTCAGAACCTTCAGAGTTGTTCGCCTGAACGTTGTATTCCCACTGGCCGTAACCGGTCAGCTGGTCGTTAATCTGGGTTTCACCCTTGAAGCCGAAGCGAACATAAGTCTGGTCACCGTCGTTACCAGAATCATCAGAGAAGTAGTGCAGACCAACAGCTTTACCGTACAGATCCAGTTTGTTGCCGTCTTTGTTATAGATTTCTGCTGCGTTTGCTGCGCCTGCAGCTAACAGAGCAGGGATAACCACTGCAAGAATGTTGCGCTTCATCATTTTTTATTACCCTCATTGGAGTTATTTGGACATCTGCCACTGCCGTCAAGAAACCTTTACAGAACCTTGAAAGAAGTTTGATGTCTCCTGTGTCTGCACGCATCTTTCCATCACAGGGTTGCTATTTCTAGCCCGAAAATGATTCAAATCTCGCAATTACGTATCAAAAAGAAATTATGTATTACAATTTGTAAAATATCGGGAACTTTGTGAGAGAACTCAAAATTTACAAAAATAAAAAAGGCCGGCAATGCCGACCTCGTTATATATATGAATTACTTATATTTAATGGCTAATTTTAGAAATTAGCATTGCGCGGAGTACGCGGGAAGGGGATAACATCCCTTACATTTTGTACGCCGGTGACATAGGCGATTAATCGTTCGAAACCTAATCCGAAACCTGCGTGTGGAACGGTGCCATAGCGACGCAGGTCACGATACCACCAGTAATCTTCCTTATTCAGGCCCATCTCTGCCAGACGTGCATCCAGCACATCCAGACGCTCTTCACGCTGTGAACCGCCGATGATTTCACCTATGCCTGGTGCCAGAACGTCCATCGCCGCCACGGTTTTACCGTCGTCGTTCATACGCATGTAAAACGCTTTGATATCTTTAGGGTAGTTTTTCACCACCACCGGTGCCTTAAAGTGTTTCTCTGCCAGATAACGTTCGTGCTCAGAAGAGAGATCAACACCCCATGACACCGGGTTCTCAAACGTCTGACCGCTCTTTAACAGAATCTCCACTGCATCCGTGTAGTCTACCTGAGCAAAATCGGTAGTAACGAAACGTTCTAAGCGCGCAATCGCATCTTTGTCTACGCGCTCGGCGAAGAACGCCATGTCATCCGCACGCTCTTCCAGCACCGCTTTAAACACATATTTCAGCATGGCTTCTGCCAGCGCCGCGGCATCGTCAAGGTTAGCAAACGCCACTTCCGGTTCCAGCATCCAGAATTCCGCTAAATGGCGGCTGGTGTTAGAGTTTTCGGCACGGAAGGTCGGGCCGAAAGTGTAGACTTTTGACAGTGCACAAGCATAAGTTTCCGCATTCAACTGGCCGGAAACGGTCAGGAAGGCTTCTTTACCGAAGAAGTCTTTGTCGTAATCGACTTTACCTTGCGGATCGCGCGGTAGGTTTTCCATGTCCAGTGTGGAAACACGGAACATCTCGCCCGCGCCTTCAGTATCAGATGCGGTGATCAGCGGGGTGGAAACCCAGAAGTAGCCATTCTCATGGAAAAAGCGATGCAGCGCCTGTGCCAGCGTATGGCGTGTACGCGCTACGGCACCGACCAGGTTGGTACGCGGGCGCAGGTGAGCCACTTCGCGCAGGTATTCGATGCTATGACGTTTAGCTGCCATCGGATAGGTGTCTGGATCATCAACCCAACCGGTGACTTCCACTTTCGTCGCCTGCAGTTCGAATGCCTGGCCTTCGCCCGGAGACTCAACCACTTTACCGGTGACAATAACCGAGCAGCCGGTGGTCAGACGCAGCACTTCATCCTGATAATTATTCAGAGAATTATTGACGACGGCCTGAACGGGATTAAAGCAGGAACCGTCATAAACGGCGATAAAGGAAAGACCGGCTTTGGAATCTCTTCGGGTACGCACCCAACCACGTACGGTGACTTCACTGTCAACCGCGACACGGCCGTGCAGTACATCCGCTACAGGCACTACGCTCATAAATATCTCTCTATATAAGTGGGTAAAAGCCCCTTTTTGGGGTTTTGCTATGTTACTTGCGAGCCAACAGGAAACAAGCAATTTTGCCGGGAGAAGGGGAGATTTGTTGCAAGAGAGCAGGGTGCGAGCACCCTGCATTGGTGATCAGCTGGCTCTTTTGACCAGTGGAAGGTCGAAAGCTTTGCGCAGTGCACGGACAAAGGCTTTATCCTGGCAGATGGTTTTGCCGGGGCTATCCGAGAGTTTTGCCACCGGTTTGCCATTGCAGCTCACCAGTTTGATCACGATATTTAGCGGCGTAACGCCGGGAATATCGCAGGTCAGGCGCGTACCGATACCGAATACCACGTTGGCGCGCTGGCCAAAGTGACGATATAACGCCAAGGCTTTGTCCAGATTCAGGTTATCGGAGAACACCAGCGTTTTACTTTTCGGATCAATATCCAGGCGCTGATAATGTGCGATGGCCTTTTCACCCCATTCAACCGGGTCTCCGGAGTCATGGCGCAGCCCCTGATAACGGTGCGCGAAGCCTGGCCCAAAATCACGCAAGAAGGCATCCATGGTAATACAGTCAGTGAGAGCGATACCCAGTTGGTCATCATACTCATCCAGCCAGGATTGCAGCGCGGCACGTTGGCTGTTCGCCAGCACAGGACTGATCTGTTGATGTGCCTGGAACCACTCATGTGCCTGGGTGCCAACCGGATTGAGCTGTAAGCGGCGGGCCAGATCGTAATTACTGGTGCCTACTAACCATGGGAAATCGGCTTTCAGGGTGCTGACAATCGCTTCCTGCACCGCTTTGGAGTAGCGGCGACGGGTGCCGAAATCCATCAGTTGGAAGCGTGACATATCCAGGTCACCCACCTGCTGACGGAAATCCACCAGCTTCTGCTGCAAATGTGTGACCGCTTGATCAACGCCCATTTGCGGCGTGCGATGGCGGTGTACCACTTCACTGATCAGTGCCAGCAGCGGTACTTCCCACAAAATCACTTCACGCCACGGTCCGCTGATCTGAATCGTCAGGCGTCCATTATCATTACGCACCTTAACCTGCGCAGGATCGAAGCGGAATTGGCGTAGCCAGTTGAGGTAATCGGTTTCAAAGAAAGGTAAGCCACTGAGGTAATTATATTCATCGTCGCTCAGGGCGAGAGATTGCAGGGTATCGATCTGCGCACGAATCTCGTCGGCATACTGGCCGAGCAATTCATCGCCGCGACAGCGAAATTCTGCCGTAACCGGGACATCGTAATAACGATGATAAACGGCCTGCTGCATGTGAAGCTTATACGCATCGGTATCAAGCAGCGTGGTCAAAATCGGGGAAGCGTGTCCAGTCATGGTGCGTTTCAGCATCCTCTTCCGCGGAGCAGAGCCCGGTGTCAACAAAGTCATAAAGACGCAGGAGTATAAAACAGTAATGACCGGGATCACACCATAATTGCGGGTGGCAGGTCGAGGGTCATTTGTGCCATTGTTAATGAATTGTAGCCTTTTCAGCGAAGGCACGCATTGTGCGTGGCAACGAAGGCGCAACCCGCTTAGACTTTGACGGGTAGATAATTCAACGATGCGAGAAGGACTTATGACGCAACAGCCGCAAATTAAATATCGCCACGACTATCGTGCGCCAGATTTTACCATCACCGATATCGACTTGACCTTTGATCTGGATGCTGCCAGTACGCGCGTCACTGCGGTAAGCCAGGTGAAGCGCCTTGGCGCAGCTGATGCCGAACTGCGTCTGGATGGCGAAGACCTTACGCTGGTGTCACTGGCGGTGGATGGGCAGGCGTGGGCGCATTACCGTGAAGAGGAAGGGGCTCTGGTGATCAGCCAACTGCCGGACAACTTTACGCTGACCATTATTAATGACATCCATCCAGACAAAAACACCGCACTGGAAGGGTTGTACAAATCGGGTGATGCGCTCTGTACTCAGTGTGAAGCCGAAGGTTTCCGCCACATAACCTGGTATCTGGATCGCCCTGATGTGCTGGCGCGCTTTACCACCACTATTATTGCTGATGCCGCAACTTATCCGTTCTTGCTGTCTAACGGCAACAAGCTCGATAGTGGAGAGCATGCAGATGGCCGCCACTGGGTGAAATGGCAGGATCCCTTCCCGAAACCCTGCTACCTGTTTGCGCTGGTGGCGGGTGACTTCGATGTGCTGCGAGACAGTTTTATCACCCGTTCAGGCCGTGATGTGGCGCTGGAGATCTTTGTCGATCGCGGCAACCTCGACCGTGCTGACTGGGCGATGACCTCGTTGAAAGCCAGTATGAAGTGGGATGAAGAGCGCTTTAACCTTGAATACGATCTCGACATCTTCATGATCGTCGCCGTGGATTTCTTCAACATGGGCGCGATGGAGAACAAAGGCCTTAACGTCTTCAACTCTAAATATGTGCTGGCCAAAGCAGAAACCGCGACGGATAAAGATTATCTCGGCATTGAGGCGGTGATTGGGCACGAGTATTTCCATAACTGGACCGGTAACCGTGTTACCTGCCGTGACTGGTTCCAGCTCAGCCTGAAAGAGGGGCTGACCGTGTTCCGCGATCAGGAGTTCAGCTCGGACCTGGGTTCACGCGCGGTGAACCGCATTGATAACGTGCGCGTGATGCGCGGTGCGCAGTTTGCTGAAGACGCCAGTCCAATGGCACACCCGATCCGCCCGGATCAGGTGATTGAAATGAACAACTTCTACACCCTGACCGTTTATGAGAAGGGCTCGGAAGTCATCCGCATGATGCATACCTTGCTGGGTGAGGAAAACTTCCAGAAAGGCATGCAACTCTATTTTGAGCGGCATGATGGCAGCGCAGCAACCTGTGACGATTTTGTCCAGGCGATGGAAGATGCCTCTAACGTCGATCTGTCGCAGTTCCGCCGCTGGTACAGCCAGGCGGGTACGCCAGTGCTGACAATACGCGATGACTATAACCCGGAACTGGAGCAATACACCCTGCACGTGACGCAGCGCACCCCGGCGACTGCTGAACAAAAAGAGAAATTACCGCTGCACATTCCGCTGGATATTGAACTGTACGATAACGAAGGCAAAGTGATTCCGCTGCAGCACAATGGTCATCCGGTACATCACGTATTAAATGTCACGGAAGAGTTCCAGACCTTTATCTTCGATAACGTCCACTTTCAGCCGGTACCTTCATTGCTGCGTGAATTCTCGGCTCCGGTGAAGCTCGACTATAAATGGAGCGATGCACAGCTCACCTTCCTGATGCGTCACGCACGCAATGATTTCTCGCGCTGGGATGCGGCACAGAGCCTGCTGGCCACTTACATTCGCCTGAATGTGGCGCGCCATCAGCAGGGACAACCGTTGTCATTACCGTTGCATGTTGCGGATGCCTTCCGTGCCGTGTTGCTGGATGAGCAGGGCGATCCGGCATTGACGGCGCTGATTCTGTCACTGCCTTCAGAGAACGAAATCGCCGAGCTGTTTGAGGTGATTGATCCGCAGGCGATCTCGGCAGTACGTGCGGCGTTAGTCCATGCGCTGGCCACGGAGTTGAGCGATGAACTCTATGCCGTGTATCTGGCGAATCAGAGCCAAGATTACCGTATTGAGCATGCGGAAATCGGCAAGCGCTCGCTGAAAAATGTTTGTCTGAGCTATCTGGCCTTCGCCGATGCGGAGCAGGCCGATAAGCTGGTGCAGGCGCAGTATCAGCAGGCGAATAACATGACGGATGCACTGGCGGCGCTTTCAGCGGCAGTGGCGGCGCAATTGCCTTGCCGTGACGCGTTGCTGGCGGCGTACGATGAGCGCTGGCATCAGGATGGTCTGGTGATGGACAAATGGTTTGTGCTGCAGGCAACCAGCCCAGCAGATAACGTACTGAGTAAGGTGCGCGAATTGCTCAACCACCGCTCATTCACCATGGGCAACCCGAACCGTATTCGTTCGCTGATTGGCGCTTTTGCTGCGGGTAATCCAGCCGCGTTCCACGCTAAAGATGGCAGTGGCTATCAGTTCCTGGTGGAGATGCTGACCGATCTCAACACGCGTAACCCGCAAGTGGCGGCGCGTATGATCGAGCCGTTGATTCGCCTGAAACGCTATGATGCTGACCGTCAGGCACTGATGCGCAAGGCACTGGAGACTCTGAAAGGGCTGGATAAACTGTCGGGCGATCTGTATGAGAAGATCACCAAGGCGTTGAATGCCTGATAAAATTGCGCCGCTACAGGGTATGCACCAATCTGTAGCGGCGCGATTTATCGCGCTTTTCTCTTATCGCTGTTGCGCAAATTTCAGCGGTTGTTCGGATGTACTGCGTTTCATCACGCGATCCAAAACTTCCGCTTCTAACTCGGCCAGACGCGCCGAACCACGACGGCGTGGTCGCGCCAGATCCACGGTTAAATCCAGACCGATTTGCCCCTCTTCGATTAACAGTACGCGATCGGCCATGGCCACCGCTTCACTGACATCGTGCGTGACCAGCAGCACGGTGAAGTTATGCTGTTGCCACAGTGACTCGATCAATCCCTGCATCTCGATACGCGTCAGGGCATCCAGTGCGCCCAGCGGTTCATCCAGCAGCAACAATCCCGGACGATGAATCAGCGCACGCGCCAGTGCCACACGCTGTTTTTGTCCACCCGATAACGCAGCGGGCCATTCATTGGCGCGATCGGCGAGGCCTACAGCATCCAGCGCTTCCAGCGCGGCAGCGCGCCATTCACGTCCTTTTAAACCCAGACCAACATTATCAATCACCTTTTTCCATGGCAGCAGGCGGGCATCCTGGAACATCAAACGGGTATCTTCACGTGCCTGTGCCAGCGGCGCGGTTCCTGCCAGTAACTCGCCACGGGTGGTGGACTCCAGCCCGGCAAGCAGGCGCAACAGGGTACTTTTACCGCAGCCACTGCGGCCAACCACGGCGACAAACTGGCCTGCCGGAATATGCAGGTCGATGTTATTCAGAATGGTGCGATCGCCGTATTGCTTACTGACACCGTTCACACCCACTGGGGTGCCGCTGTTCAGGCGCGACGGGCTTAAGGTTACGTTGCTCATGCGTTCTCCTTTAATTGGTAAGCTGGATGCCAGCGCAGCCATACGCGCTCCAGCAGTTGGGCAGCAACATCGGCCAGTTTGCCGAGCAGCGCATAGAGAATGATGGCGACCACCACCACATCGGTTTGCAGGAATTCACGGGCATTCATCGCCAGATAACCAATGCCGGAGTTGGCAGAGATGGTTTCGGCAACAATCAGCGTCAACCACATCAGCCCAAGGGCAAAGCGGACACCCACCATGATGGAAGGCAGGGCACCGGGCAAGATCACCTGGATAAACAGGCTCCAGCCGGAAAGACCATAACTACGTGCCATCTCTACCAGACCCCGATCAATGTTGCGAATGCCGTGATAGGTGTTGAGGTAGATCGGGAACAGTGTGCCTAATGCCACCAGGAAAATTTTGGCAGACTCATCAATGCCGAACCACAGGATCACCAAAGGAATCAATGCCAGGTGCGGCACGTTGCGCAGCATCTGCACTGAGGTATCCAGTAAACGTTCGCCAACGCGTGATGTGCCGGTGATCAGCCCGAGAATCAAACCAATCGATCCACCGATGGCGAAGCCAATGGCGGCACGCCAGCCGCTGATCGCCAGGTTTTGCCATAACTCTCCGCTAACGGTCAGCTTCCAGAACGTAATAATGATATTTTCCGGTGACGGAAGGATGCGGGTAGAGAGCCAGCCCACTTGTGAAGCGAGTTGCCACACCACAATCAACAGCACCGGCAGCGCCCAGGGGAGCAGGGCATTCGTTAGCTGTTTTTGTATCTTTGCCATCATCAACTCCTTAACTCTGTGACACTTTCTGTGGTGTGAAATCATTCGCCACCGCTTCACCGTGCGCCTGCACCACGCGTGGCTTCGGCACTTCCGGGATGGCTAAATCAAGATGCGGGAACAGCAGTTCGCCGACACGATAAGCCTCTTCGAGATGCGGATAGCCCGAGAGAATAA
Organism: Type-D symbiont of Plautia stali; assembly: GCF_001485335.1. NCBI lineage: Bacteria > Pseudomonadati > Pseudomonadota > Gammaproteobacteria > Enterobacterales > Enterobacteriaceae > Type-D symbiont of Plautia stali. The sequence continues at coordinate 68,230 of NZ_BBOC01000005.1, forward strand.
AGGTCTCAATGCCTAAGTCCTGATACTCCTGCATGCGCGCTGCCACGGTGGGGCCATCGCCCACCAGCGCGGTACCGGCTCCGCCGCGCACTAAACCGACACCGGCCCACAGATTAGGACTGATCTCCAGCTTGTCACGGCGGCCGCCATGCAGCGCAGCCATAAGCTGCTGGCCGACGGAATCGGTGCGGGCAAAGGCAGCCTGCGCTTTAGCAATGGTGGCATCATCGAGGTGGGCAATCAGACGATCGGCCGCCTGCCATGCCTCTTCATTGGTTTCGCGCACAATCACGTGCAAGCGAATACCGAAACGTACCTTGCGGCCCTGTGCGGCGGCTTTGGCCCGCACCTGGTCAATTTTTTCTTTCACTAATGCAGGAGGCTCACCCCAGGTGAGATAGACATCGACCTGTTCAGCGGCGAGATCCTGGGCAGCGTCTGACGAACCACCAAACCACAGTGGCGGACGGGGTTGCTGCACCGGTTTAAACATCAAACGCGCACCACGCACCTTGACATGTTTGCCCTCGTAATCCACCGTCTCGCCCTCGGAAACACGACGCCAGACGCGGGTGAACTCGGCGGACTCTTCATATCGCTCACGGTGATCGAGAAACACGCCATCCCCCGCCAGTTCTTCGGGATCGCCACCGGTCACCAGGTTAAACAACGCGCGACCATTGGAGAGACGATCCAGCGTTGCTGCCTGGCGTGCCGCCTGCGTGGGGGAAATCACGCCAGGACGTAACGCCACCAGGAAACGCAGACGCTGTGTCACCGGGATCAGTGACGCCGCCACCAGCCATGCATCTTCACAGGAGCGGCCAGTGGGGATCAGCACGCCACCAAAACCGAGGCGATCGGCGGCCTGTGCAATTTGCTGCAGATAGCCGTGGTCTACCGGACGTGAGCCTTCTGCGGTGCCGAGGTAGTGCCCATCACCGTGGGTCGGGAGAAACCAGAATACGGATACGCTCATGATTCAATTCCTTATGGCTGGGCCGATTGTGGATGCCAGATACGGTCAGCGATATTCACTTTTACCGGCATCAAATGGTTGGCGTAAAACAGATCGGCCGTTTGCTGTTGGGCCTGCGCGGTGTGGGCGCTGACCGGCGTGATGGTGGTCGGTGGACGATGGTCGAGGTAGCTGGCAATCACCGGCTTGGGTAGGCCCATGGCTTGCGCCAGTAAGTCGATGCTCTGATCACGTTGGCTGCGAGTGAGTGCATCGGCATCACTAAACGCCTGCAGTACCTGTTGCACAAAGGGGCCATTCGCTTGCGCGTACTTGCGCGTGGCTAAATAGAAGGAGCCGGTTTGATTGAGCTTGCTACCATCCACCAGGACTCGCACATTGCCTTGCAGCAGTGCGGCAGAGTAGTACGGATCCCAAATCGCCCAGGCATCCACATCACCTTGCTGGAAAGCGGCGCGGGCATCGGCTGGGGTCAGATAAGTCGGTTGGATGTCTTTAAAACTCAGCCCTGCCTGCTCCAGCGCGCGAAGCAGCAGATTGTGCGAGCTGGAACCTTTCTGGAACGCCACTTTATGGCCTTTCAGGTCGGCAACGGTTTTAATCGGGCTATCCTTTGGCACCAGAATCACTTCCGCTTGCGGCTTGGGCGGCTCCGAACCGACATACAGCAGATCGGCGCCTGCAGCCTGCGCAAACAGCGGCGGGATATCGCCGGTGCTGCCCACATCAATGCTGTCAACATTCAGGGCTTCCAGCATCTGTGGTCCCGCTGGAAATTCGATCCATTTAATTTTGGTATGTGGGAAACGTTGCTCCAGCAGTTGGTGTGATTTGGCCAGCACCATGCTGACGGAACCCTTCTGATAGCCAATGCGCAACTGGTCTGGGGCATCAGACGCACCAGCACTGCCGCTCAAGGCAAACAGCGCGGCAAACGCCGGTAACAGTAAACCCGTAAACATCCTTTTCATTGTTCTTCCTTTAAACCGCGTGAGCATAGGGTTGATGGCGACGATGCAGCGCATGCCAGAAGGTCTCTAACGCATCATCAATACGATCGGCCAGTTGCTGGTCCAGTTCTGGTTGGCGGTCGTAATGCAGAATCTGACCGTCAGTGGCAAATACGCCATGCAGTACTTCCTGCGCTTTCAGGGCGTTAAGCACCGGCTTGAGGGCATAATCCACCGCCAGTAAATGCGAAGCACTGCCACCGCTGGCCAGTGGCAGCACCACTTTATGTTCCAGGGCACGTTCCGGCAGCAGATCTAGCAGCGTTTTCAACGCGCCAGAGAACGATGCTTTATAAATGGGCGTGGCGACAATCAAGCCATCGGCGATCGCCAGATCGGCTTTAAGTGCCGCCAGTGCGGGGGAATCAAAGCGTGCATACAGGAGGTCCTCCGGCTGAAAGTTGTGAATATTCCATGGAATCACCTCAACACCGCGTGCTTCCAGCGCGTGTTGGCACAGGCTGAGCAGTGCCGTAGAGCGTGAAGGGAAGCGAGGGCTGCCCGCCAGCGTAATAACCCGCATGGTGACTCCTTATAACTGAAAGTTATTGATTATCTGATATTGAGAACTGATGTGTTCAATACTGGCAGAGCAGGGGGATGGGCTTAAATGATTTATCTGGCAATAAAAAGGCAGAAACTGCAAAAAGGATGATTGCGGCAGAATGGGCGCAATAGATGTGGTGCTACCGAATTGCGAATAATCTTAAAAACCGGCACCCACACCCGATGCATTGATTACCAGCCGTGAATTAAACCGTGGCTAATCGTTGCTATCGAAATGATATTTTTTCTGAAAGAGAGGTGTAACCGTGGTTACGTTTGGTCAAACTCATGTCGATTGAGTGGGTATGAGTACCCTAAGAAATATCAACAGGAAAATACAGAAAAAAAACGAGGTAAATCAGTAGCAACATAAGGCACGTTTAAACACCGTTTAGCTTTAATTGAAAGAATGTAATTAACACTATCTGTTTATTTTCTTTAGATAAGCCCTTTTAGACATGACTTCATACATAAAATATGTAACCAGCCTTTCCCTCTGGCGGGAAACGTAAAAGTTATTAATGCGCCTTTTAGCGAGATCAGCTAAGAGGTTAATGGGCGTAATGTATGGGAATTGATTTAATTCACTTAATTATTGTTTGGCCCTGTGAAATAAAAAACCCCTCTGCTTAACTGATCCCGGAATTAACATTATTGCTGTTTATCGTGCGTTTAACTGTTGAGCGTAATGCTTTTAACTCGCGGGTATTGACCTGAGGGTTTATTTTCTTTCAACCGTTATCGGGAAAGGTTTATGTCTAAAGTCCTGTTATCTGTGATTATTCCTACATTCAATGTAGAGAATTATATCGTCGAATGTGTTGACGCGTTGCTTAAACAAATAAGTACACCCAATGAGATTATTATCATTAATGATGGTTCGACTGACGGCACGCTGGCGCTAGTTGAACAACATTATGGGCATCTACCACAGGTAAAGATTATTACCACGATAAATGTTGGCGCAGGACAAGCGCGTGACAAGGGGATTGAAGCTGCGCAAGGGGAGTTTTTATTCTTTTGCGATCCAGATGATATTGTGGCCGATGGTTTGGTGGAGGAATTACAGCAAGTCTACCAAACGTACCCAGAAACCGAGCTGTTCTGCTTCAGTTCGCAAATGTTCGAGGAGGGGCAGCGACACATCACTCGCCCCAAAGTCCGTCATGAAACGTTCGGCAAACAACCGTCTCAACAGGTGTTTTCCCGCCTGCTGTGCAATGGTAGTTACACCTCAGCTGCATGGAATTATGCCGTGAAGAGAGCGTTGGTCGAACAGCATCGTCTCCGCTTTCGCGACCGCGTTCATGAGGATCACCAGTTCACCTTGTCGGCGTTTGTTTACTCACAACATGCGTGGGTCAGCCAGAAAGTTTATTATCATCAACGCGTGCGTAACGGTTCACTGACGAACAGCAGGAAGAGTGATGACTATTTCCTGCAGCGCTATAACGCCTTTATGCAGGCATTCAGCACCTTAAAAATCGCGCTGGGCCACTCTCCGTTGAAACAGAAGCTTGAGAAAGAGTATTTATTGCACTCGTTCCGCTTAATGATTTACCTCTCGCTCTATAATGGCACCGCAGTACCCGAGTATGTGATTAATGCGATTCGTTTTTTAGGCGGGCAGTACGATCCAGCCAATATTAAAGAGTGGCTACTTATCCATCGGCCAGAAATGTTTATTCTGTTGCAGAATATTAAAGTGGCGAAAACATTAAAACGCGCTGCGTAATTCCATTTTATTCCGAAGAAAGGAAATAACCACGACCGGCTGTTTCTGCAAGAAAAGTGTAATAATTATCGTCATGACGGCTAAAGATGTTACAGATAATGTGCATTTTAACTTCAATTCACTTTCCTTCGGCCCATGAGAAGATTGGGGTTGGTTATTTTTAGCCATCCCAGTGAATTCTTTTTCATGGCCGAAATGGCATGTCAAAAATCTTAATTTAGCACCAAGGATAAAATTAAGAATAAGTCTGGTAGGCAGTTAGGGTGTTCTGTGTCAGGCTCTGTTTTTCAGCGAAATTTCCCAGACACCTCAATACTTATGTCAATTAAACGTAACGCTATTGCCAACTATGTAGGTCAGATCTACCTGACACTCTCGGGTATTCTGGTTGTACCGCTCTATATTCATCATTTGGGGATGGAAGCGTATGGTTTAGTCGGTTTCTTTTCGATTTTACTGACCTGGTTACAGTTGTTAGATGCGGGTGTTTCAACGACGTTGATGCGTGAGGCCGCGCGCTATCGTGCTAACCAGGCTGAATTTATCTGGTTTCCCTCTTTATTTGCCGCACTGTCAAAATTCTTCCTGATTTCGACCGTGATTTTAGTGGTCATCGGTTGGCTGGCCACGCCATGGATTGCGCATCATTGGCTGGATGCACAGCATCTTCCATCTTCAGATGTGGTGACTGCAGTAGCGATTATGGTCATCACCGCCGCTATTCGTTGGCGTACCAGCCCGTATCGCAGTGTCATCGTCGGCTTTGAACATCAGGTGTGGCTCAACGGCGTCAATCTGGTGATCGTCACGCTGAGAACGTTTGGTGCCGTCCTGGTGATCCAACTGTTTTCCAATCCGGTTTTGAGTTTCTTTATCTGGCAGTTACTGGTCTCGATCGCCGAAGCGGTATGTCTGATTTACAAATGTTTCCAGTTGGTGCCAGCTTCAGCGCGCAAACAGAAGCATGAGAATTTAAAGCAGGTACTTAAACCTTTTATTCGCTTCGCACTGAGTGCGGCCTACGCCAGCGCCGTATGGACGTTCATTTCTCAGATTGACCGTCTGGTACTGTCAAAAACGTTGCCGTTGAGCGAATACGGTTCCTTTACCGTGGTCGCGACGGCCGCTACCGGGATTATTTTGCTGAGCAGCCCGATTATGCAGGCTATCGTGCCGCGTATGACCGGGATGAAAACCAAAAAAGAGGGTGATGCCCAGTCGCTGACGCTGTATCGGTATACCACCCAAGCGGTGGCGATATTTATGGCTCCGCTCAGTATCACCATTGCGTGCTTCTCTGCACCGCTGTTGTGGGCATGGACGCAGAATCAGCAGGTGGTGAATGAGATGTCGTTTGTCCTCAGCCTCTATGCGCTGGGCAGTGGCGTGCAGGCAATATGTGGCTTGCTGTATCACCTGCAATACGTCAATGGCAACCTCAAGCTGCATGTTAAAGGTTTCTCCTGTTTTGCCATTATTCTGGTGCCGCTCAATATTTTTGCGGCTCTCCACTTTGGCGCGATGGGTACCGGCTGGTTATGGCTGGGGCAAAACGTGTTCTACCTGCTGGGGTGGGCGTGGCTGGTGCATCGCCGCTTCGCGCCGGGCATTCATTTCGCATGGTTAACGCGTGATGTGTTGCTGGTATGGGTTGTTGCGGCGGTTATGGCCTGGCTCTGCTCACTCCTGCCCATTAGTTGGGATCAAAATCGCTGGTTGAATCTGTTATGGCTCGGGCTGATTGGCATGGTCAATCTGGCAGTGTGTTGTCTCTTACACAGCCTGGTGATCAAGCGTCTGCTGCCGTTCAATAAAGGCTTTAACGTTGAGGAGAGAGAATGAACGGCGTGAGCATGACGGTGATCGTGCCTAACTGGAACTGCGCTCCATGGTTAGGGGAAGCGATAGATTCGCTGGTGGGTCAATCTTCTCCTCCCGAGCAAATCATCGTAATTGATGATGGCTCAACGGACAACAGCGTGGCGCTACTAGAAGAGATGGCGGCTCGCTATCCACAAATCACGGTGTTGCAGGCGCAGCGTGGCGGCGTCAGTGCGGCGCGCACGCTTGGTTTGGAGATTGCCACCGGCGACTTCATCTATTTTATGGATGCGGATGATTTCATCGGTAAAACTCTGTTCGCTGATTTCCGTCGCGCAAAGGCACAGCATCCCGAAATGGAGTTGTTCTGCTTTGGCGCCAAAATGTTTACGGACTTGCCCGTCGCCCAGCGGCAATATCAACTTTTTCACCAACGACGTATCCAGGGCGCGTTTCCCGGCGGCAGCACTACCCTCCGCAATATGATCACACACCAATCTGCGCATCGCGTGTTGTGGAGCAGTATTGTCTCACGCCATTTGATTGAAAGGGTGGGGGTGCAATTTCTGCCGATTCAAAACCATGAGGATGCGCCCTACATGTTTGCCTTGTACATGCAGGCGCAGGAAGTGGTGCTCACAGGCGAAAGCTATTACTACAAGCGTTTTATGGTGACTTCGCTGTCACAACGCAAAGCCACTTTTGCCTGGGTTGAAAACTACTTTATTGCACGCGGTAACAGCGAAAGCTTTATGCAAGCGTGGGGTATGCCTGCCGATGAGTGGCTGATGGACCGCTATTACGAACCGGTGATGTACGGTTGTTTGATTGAGATGCGCAAAAATAACATCGACGTCCCCAAGGAGTGGCACGTCACCATCGACCAGTTGATCCGTAAAGTGACCGGCGAGAGCAAGCGCATGAAACTGCAGTGGTACTATCCCATGCTTTATAACGGTTTGAAGGCAAGTCGCAGTCTGTTAGCACGCTATACCGGTAAGCGCTGACTTCGATCAACTCTGCATCACCTGATTAAATTTACTTTTGCGCCAGAGGCCTTTACCATTCTGGCGCACAAATTTGCGTGCACCCGACTTCCCTCGCTTCCGCCATTCAGGAGAGTGCATGTTATATCCTATCGTCCGGCCGGCGCTGTTTAAGCTCGATCCAGAGCGTGCGCACGAACTCACCTTGCAACAATTACGTTTTATCAGCGGTACCCCGCTGGAAGGGCTGATTCGCCAGTCGCTGCCGTCGCGCCCGGTCAGTTGCATGGGACTGACTTTCCCGAACGCGCTGGGCCTTGCCGCAGGGCTTGATAAGAATGCGGAGTGCATTGATGCTTTCGGCGCGATGGGCTTCGGTTTTGTAGAAGTGGGGACTGTCACGCCACGCCCACAACCGGGTAATGATAAGCCGCGTATGTTCCGCTTAGTGGAAGCGGAAGGAATTATTAACCGCATGGGCTTTAATAATCACGGTGTCGATCACCTGGTCGAGAACGTTAAAAAGGCGCGGTTTAAAGGTATCCTCGGTATCAATATTGGCAAAAATAAAGATACGCCAGTGGAGCAGGGTAAAGACGATTATCTGACCTGCATGGAGAAGGTGTATGCCCATGCCGGTTATATTGCCATCAATATTTCCTCACCGAACACACCGGGATTACGCACGCTGCAATATGGCGAAGCGCTGGACGATCTTCTGTATGCGATCAAATTAAAACAAAAGAACTGCAAGAACGGCAGCTTAAATATGTGCCAGTAGCGGTGAAGATCGCGCCGGATCTTTCAGAGGAAGAATTGATCCAGGTTGCCGACAGTTTGGTGCGCCATGAAATTGACGGCGTGATTGCGACAAATACCACACTCGATCGTGCATTGGTGACGGGCGTAAAATATGCTGACGAAATGGGGGGATTAAGTGGCCGTCCGGTGCAATCCCGCAGCACGGAAGTGATCCGCCGCCTGTCGCAGGAGCTTCAGGGCCGTTTGCCCATTATTGGTGTCGGTGGCATTGATTCGCTGGTTTCTGCACGTGAAAAAGTCGCAGCCGGTGCAACCTTGGTACAGATATACTCCGGTTTCATTTATAAAGGCCCAACGTTAATTAAAGATATCGTGACCCACCTCTAAGACATTTCTCACTTTCCCGCGCCGGGGGGTTTATTTATCCCTTCGGCTCGTTTATATTTTGTGCTGCTGATGCATTTTTCAGCTTTTCTTTAGCATTATATACCCTAAATAATTCGAGTTGCAGCAAGACGGCAAGTGGGGGAATCCCCATGAGCTTACATCAGTAAGTGACTGGGGTGAGCACGCGCAGCCAACGCAACTGCGGTGAGAAGTATGACGGGTATATTTTAAAATTAAGCGCCGTTTAGCGCAGCGATAAACTACAGGGCACATCATGAAAATTAAACCTGATGACAACTGGCGTTGGTATTTCGACGCAGAGCATGACCGCATGATGCTGGATTTGGCAGACGGCATGTTATTTCGCTCGCGCTTCTCGCGTAAAATGCTGACGCCGGATGCCTTTAATGAAAGCGGTTTTTGCGTGGATGACGCCGCGTTGTATTTTACTTTTGAAGAACGTTGCCGTCAGAGTGGATTAAAAGGCGATCAACGTGCCGAATTAGTATTAAATGCCTTGGTCGCCAGCCGTTTTCTCAAACCTCTTATGCCGAAAAGCTGGCATTTCACCAGCCATGCGCAAAGCTGGCAGCCCAGTGCGGGCGATATGGTCGCCGTGACATTAGCGGACACCGGAGAGCGGGCGCAGTTGCTGGTGGTTGAGAGCGGTGAAAATGCGGCGCTGTGCCTGCTGGCACAAAATGCGTTATCGGTTGCCGGTAAAGGCATGCAGTTAGGCGATGCAATCAAGATCATGAACGATCGCCTGCATCCTCACCAGCAGGAACAAGCAGCCCACCTGGCGAGAGCTGTTTAAACGCTTACGCCAGTTCGATGTCACCTGCCGGAATACAGCTGCAGCTGAGAATGGTGCCATCTGCACGCACTGCACTTTTCTTCAGTGCTTTTACTTCGCCAGAGACCAGCGTTACCTTGCAACTGCCGCAAATCCCGGCACGACAGGAGTAAGGGATGCGAAAGCCCTGCATCTCCAACTGTTCCAGCAACACTTGCTGATTGTCACCGATAAACGCATTTCCCTGATAGCCAATGGTCACTTCAGCTTGGTTGCTGGCGGCCGGCTTCAGCGTTTCTACCACCTCACCTGGACCATAAGCTCGCGGCGTCTGTCGCTCAAGAATGGTGACTGTATCGCCCACCCGAATCACGCCGCTGTTCAGCGCGATGAGATTCAAACCAAAATCGATATCGCCGCTGCCATCCTGGCCGCTGCGGAAGCGTTGCAACGTGGCCAGTGGTTCGCCCTCAGGATGTTTACGTCCGCTTTCGGTACCAACGGTGGTGAACACACAGCGGCTGCAGGGTTTGGGCATCTCAAAGGTGACATCGCCAATTTTGAGGGTCTTCCAGCTGTCTTCATCCCAGGCAGCGGCACCACTGACCACCAGATTAGGACGGAATTGCTCGACCCGAACGCTGGCGGGGCAGCGTTGCTGGAGATCCTGTAAAGACGACATATTCACCAGCAGGAAAGGAAAACCGTCAGCAAAACTAAGCGGCACGCTTTCAAAGCGTTTCACCCGGCGGGTTGGCGCGATTCCGGTCCAGCGCAACTGCACCGGGCGCGGGAAGAAACTGCTCAGCCACTGGTTAATCTCAGCAGGCGCGATATGTGAAGTGAAGGTATTGCCCCACACTTCAGTCGGTGCCTGCTGTGCGGTGAAATCGCTGAAGCGGATCAGCGCCTGGCTGCCATCGGGCGCATTGAGAAATAAGCCATCGGGCAACAGCGCTGGGGTAAAGCGGACCATCTCCGGATACTGCCGGGCGGTAATAAACGTCCCGTCTAACTCTGTCACCATAAAGATGCGATCAAACGCTAAACCGCTCTCCAGCACCTGAGCATGAGACAGTTGCAAACCGCGCATGGATTTGACCGGATGAATGTAGAGGCGAGAGAGCGTAATCATCAAAACTCCAACAAGACAAAAAGAAGCTAACTTTATGACATAGGACGCTGATTCGCTATAATGCGCAACAATTTTAGCAAGAGTAAAAAGTGACGATATGAATTCTCTGTTTGCCAGTACGGCGCGTGGGCTCGAAGAGCTGTTAAAAACTGAGCTGGACGCGCTGGGTGCGCAGGATTTGCAGGTGGTGCAGGGCGGCGTCCACTTCCGAGCCGACGACCGTGTGATGTACCAAAGCCTGCTGTGGAGCCGCCTGGCTTCGCGTATTTTGCTGCCGCTGGGAGAATTTGGCGTCTGGAGCGATCTCGATCTCTATGTTGGGGCGCAAAGTATCCCCTGGACCGAGATGTTCGACAGCAACACCAGTTTTGCGATCCACTTCAGCGGCACCAACGAAGTGATCCGCAACAGCCAGTTTGGTGCGTTGCGCATCAAAGACGCAATTGTAGATAGCTTTACGCGTCAGAACCTGGAACGTCCGAGCGTTGATCGTGAACAGCCGGGGATTCGTATTAATGCGTGGCTGAATAAAGATCGCGTGAGCATCGCCCTGGATCTCAGCGGCGATGCGCTGCATCAACGTGGTTATCGCCAGCAAACCGGCCCGGCGCCGTTGAAAGAAACGTTGGCGGCCGCCATTGTGATGCGCTCAGGCTGGCAGAGCAGCACGCCGTTGGTTGATCCAATGTGTGGTTCCGGCACCTTACTGCTGGAAGCCGCATTGATCGCCACCGATCGCGCGCCAGGTTTGTTACGTACCCATTGGGGCTTTAATCGTTGGAAAAATCATAATCAAGCGGTCTGGCAGGAAGTGCACAGTGAAGCGAAAGAGCGTGCGCGTATCGGTACCTCTTCCGCAACTGCCCGTTTCTTTGGTTATGACAATGACAGCCGTGTGCTGGAATCCGCACGTGCTAACGCGCGCCGTGCTGGAGTGTTCGAACTCTTTACCTTCGCGCAGCAGGATGTCATCAAGCTGAAAAATCCGCTGGCGGGTCAGGATGTGACGGGCACGGTGCTGAGCAACCCACCTTACGGTGAGCGTCTGGAAAGTGAACCAGCTCTGATCGCCCTGCATAGTCTGCTTGGCCGTATCATGAAACAGCAATTTGGTGGCTGGAATCTGTCACTGTTTAGCGCTTCCCCGGAACTGTTGAGCTGCCTGCAACTGCGCGCCGATCGCCAGTTCAAAGCGAAAAATGGCCCGCTGGAATGCGTGCAGAAAAACTACCAGCTGGCCGCCAACAGTGGTGAAGGTAGCGCACAGATCGCGGAAGACTTCGCCAACCGTCTGCGCAAAAACCTGAAGAAGCTGGAGAAGTGGGCGCGTCAATCCAACATCGAATGCTATCGCCTGTATGATGCCGACCTGCCAGAGTACAACGTGGCGGTTGACCGTTACGGTGAGTGGGTAGTGATTCAGGAATATGCTCCCCCTAAAACGGTCGATGCCAATAAAGCACGCCAGCGTCTGTTTGACGTCATCAGTGCGACCCTGAGCGTGCTGGAGATCCCCGCTAACCGTTTGGTGATGAAAACCCGTGAACGGCAGAAAGGGAAAAACCAGTATCAGAAATTAGGCGAGAAGGGTGACTTCTTCGAAGTTCAGGAGTTTGACGCGCGTCTGCTGGTGAATCTCACTGACTATCTGGATACCGGTCTGTTCCTCGACCACCGTCTGGCGCGTCAGATGCTGGGTAAAATGAGCGCGGGCAAAGATTTCCTTAACCTGTTTGCTTACACCGGCACGGCCAGTGTGCACGCCGGTTTGGGTGGGGCAAAAACCACTACCACCGTGGATATGTCACGCACCTATCTGGAGTGGGCTGAGCGTAACCTGCGTCTTAATGGCCTGACCGGACGCCAACACCGTTTAATGCACGCGGATTGCCTGAGCTGGCTGCGTGACAGTGACGAGCAGTTTGATTTGATCTTCATTGACCCGCCAACGTTCTCTAACTCCAAACGTATGGAAGAGGATTTCGACGTGCAGCGCGATCACATGATGCTGATGCAGAATCTGAAACGTCTGCTGCGTCGCGGTGGCACCATTATGTTCTCTAATAACAAGCGCGGCTTCAAAATGGATCTCGATGGCTTAGCCCGTCTTGGTCTGCAGGCGCAGGAAATTACCCAAAAAACGTTGTCGCAAGATTTTGCGCGCAATCGTCAAATTCACAACTGCTGGCTGGTTAGCCACGCCGGTAAGGAATAAGTTTTATGTCACTGATCAGTATCCATGGCGCTTACCTCTCTTTCAGCGATGCGCCGCTGTTGGATAACACCGAACTGCACATCGAAGAAGGCGAGCGCGTCTGTCTGGTCGGCCGTAACGGCGCAGGCAAATCCACGTTGATGAAAATCATCAATGGTGAACAACCGCTGGATGATGGCCGCATTATTTATGAGCAGGATTTGGTGGTCTCGCGCCTGCAACAGGACCCACCGCGTAACATTACCGGTTCGGTTTATGACTTCGTTGCTGAAGGTGTGGCGGAGCAGGCGGAGCACCTTAAGGCTTACCACGCGATTTCCCATCTGGTGATGGAAGATCCGAGCGAGAAAAACCTGAATGAGATGGGGCGACTGCAAACCATTCTGGATCACCAGAATCTGTGGCAGTTGGACAGCCGTATCAACGACGTCTTGCAGCAGATTGGTTTAGAGGCGGATACCGAGCTTTCTTCACTCTCCGGCGGATGGCTGCGTAAAGCGGCGCTTGGCCGTGCGCTGGTCAGCAATCCGCGCGTGTTGATGCTCGACGAACCGACTAACCACCTCGATATCGAAACCATCGACTGGTTGGAGACGTTCCTCAAAACCTTTACCGGCAGCATCGTGTTTATTTCGCATGACCGTTCATTCATTCGCAATATGGCGACGCGTATTGTCGATCTCGATCGCGGCAAACTGGTCTCCTGGCCAGGTGACTACGACCAGTTCCTGTTGGGTAAAGAAGAAGCGCTGCGTGTGGAAGAGATGCAGAACGCTGAGTTTGACCGCAAGCTGGCGCAGGAAGAAGTGTGGATCCGTCAGGGCATCAAAGCGCGTCGTACCCGTAACGAAGGCCGTGTGCGTGCTTTGAAGGCGCTGCGTCGTGAACGCTCTGAGCGCCGCGATGTGATGGGCAAAGCCAATATGCAGGTCGGCGAAGCCGCGCGCTCAGGTAAAATTGTCTTCGAGCTGGAGAACGTCAATTACAGCGTAGAGGGCAAAACGCTGGTGCGTGAATTCTCTACTCAGGTGCAGCGCGGTGATAAAATTGCGCTTATCGGTCCGAACGGCTGCGGTAAAACCACTTTACTGCGCCTGATGCTGGATCAGCTCAAGGCCGATAGCGGCCGCGTGCATTGTGGCACCAAGTTAGAAATTGCTTACTTTGACCAGCATCGTGCTGAGCTGGACCCGGATCGTACCGTGATGGATAACCTCGCGGAAGGTAAACAGGAAGTGATGGTTAACGGTAAGCCGCGTCACGTGCTGGGTTATCTTCAGGACTTCCTGTTCCATCCGAAACGTGCGATGACGCCGGTGCGTGCCTTGTCTGGCGGTGAGCGTAATCGCCTGTTGCTGGCGCGTCTGTTCCTTAAGCCAAGCAACCTGCTGATTCTTGATGAACCGACCAACGACCTCGACGTGGAAACGCTGGAGTTGTTGGAAGAGCTGGTGGATGGCTATCAGGGCACCGTGATGCTGGTCAGCCATGACCGTCAATTCGTGGATAACACCGTCACTGAGTGCTGGATCTTTGAAGGTAATGGTGAGATCGGTGCCTTTGTCGGCGGCTACCATGATGCGCAGTTGCAGCGGAGTGCTTACAAACAGACTAAATCGTCTGCGGTGAAAAGCGCTTCTCCAGCGGCAAAACCGGCCGAAAAAACCGATGCGTCCAAACGTAGCGCAGGCAAGCTAAGCTATAACCTGACGCGTGAACTGGAACAGCTACCGCAAAAACTGGAGCAACTGGAAACACGTATCGGTGAATTGCAGGCGAAAATGAGCCATCCGGACTTTTTCAGCCAGCCACACGATAAGACCCAGCCTGTCCTGGATGCATTAGCGCAAACCGAACAAGAGCTGGAAGTGGCGTTTGAGCGCTGGGAAGAGTTAGAAGCGTTGAAAAACGGCGCGTAACACAGAGGAAGTCAGCATGTGTGCAACGGATCAGGCGCATCAGTGGATACTCTGTCCACAATGTGATTTAACCGTGAAACTGCCTGCCGTGCCGGTGGGCAGCCGCGCGCGTTGTCCACGTTGTCACACCACGCTCACCGCTAACTGGCATGAGCCGCGCAAACGCCCAACCGGGTACGCTTGCGCGGCACTCTTTATGCTGGTGCTGGCGAATCTTTTTCCTTTCATCAACATGCATGTTGCGGGTTTGAGCAGCCAGATTTCGCTGCTCGAAATTCCTCAAGTGATGGACCGCGAAGACTATCGCAGCCTGGCCACGCTGTTCATGCTGTTTGTGCAGGGCATTCCGGCTTTCTGCATGATCACCATTATTTTGCTGGTCAATCGGGTACGTATGCCGCATAGCCTCAGGCTGGGGCTGGCACGTATTCTTTTCCAGCTGCGTAGCTGGGGCATGGCCGAAATCTTTATGGCTGGTGTGCTGGTGAGTTTCGTCAAGCTGATGGCATATGGCGATATTGGTCTGGGCAGTAGCTTCTGGCCGTGGTGCCTGTTTTGTGTCTTGCAACTGCGCGCTTTTCAGTGTGTTGATCGCCGTTGGGTATGGCAGCGCATCGATCCTCTTCCTCCACTACCCATCGTCCCAATGGCGGGGATCAGTGGCCTGAAGCAGGGACTACGCAGTTGCCCTTGTTGTACTGCGATATTATCCACTGCGCAGGGGGAGTGCCCACGTTGTGGCGTAGTCGCGCCAGCTCGGCGGAAACACAGTTTGCAATGGACGCTGGCGCTGCTGATCACCTCAGTGATGCTCTACATCCCCTCGAATATTATGCCGATCATGGTGACCGAAACGCTGGGTTCACAATATCCCTCGAACATCATGGCCGGTGTGGTTCTGCTGTGGAGTGATGGCTCATGGCCGGTAGCGCTGGTGATCTTTGTAGCCAGTATTATGGTGCCGACATTGAAAATGTTGGCGATTGCCTGGCTTTGCTGGCACGCCAGCGGACGCGGGCAGCGCGATGACGAAAAAATGCACCTGATTTATGAGGTGGTGGAATTTGTTGGCCGCTGGTCAATGATCGATGTGTTTGTGATCGCCATTCTCTCCGCGCTGGTGCGGATGGGACGGTTGATGAGTGTTTATCCTGCGCCAGGCGCGCTACTGTTTGCGATGGTGGTGATTCTCACCATGTTTGCAGCCATGACCTTTGATCCGCGCCTGATTTGGGATCGACTACGGGAAACTGAACGTAAGGAGCCGCGTCTTGACGGACAACCATCACGGGACTGCTGAGGTAGACCAGATTAAACGCTGGTCACCGGTATGGATCGTACCCATCGTCACGCTATTAATTGGTGGCTGGATCCTGTTTTATCATTTTAGCCATCAGGGCCCGGAAGTGACGTTGATCACCGAGAGCGCTGAAGGCATCGAGGCCGGAAAAACCACCATTAAAAGCCGCAGCGTTAACGTCGGTGTGGTGGAAAGTGCGGTGTTGACGGATGATCTGCACCATGTGGAGATCAAGGCACGCCTCAATTCAGGTATGGAAAAACTGTTGCATGGCGACAGCGTGTTCTGGGTGGTGAAACCACAAATTGGACGCGAAGGGATTACGGGTCTTGGCACTTTGCTGTCAGGTGCCTATATCGAACTTCAGCCGGGGACTAAAGGCGACCAACCTGAACGTTATCAGCTACTTGATGCGCCTCCGCTGGCTCCGCCAGATGCCAAAGGTATTCGCGTGACGCTGGATAGCAAAAAGGCCGGTCAGCTTAATGCAGGCGATCCGGTGCTGTTCCGGGGTTATCGTGTCGGTACGGTTGAGACCAGTACCTTTGATACCGAAAAGCGTATGATGACCTATCAGCTGTTTATCGCCGCACCTTATGATCGTCTTGTCACTACCAATGTGCGCTTCTGGAAAGACAGCGGCATTGCCGTCGATATGTCGGCATCGGGCATGCGGGTTGAAATGGGATCGTTGACCACGCTGTTTAGCGGCGGTGTCAGTTTTGACGTGCCAGATGGTGCGGAACTGGGGCAGGTTGCCGACAACAAAGCGGAATACCATCTGTTTGACGATCAACGCAGTATCCAGGATTCACTCTACACTCAGCACACAGATTTCCTGCTGTTCTTCACCGATTCGATTCGTGGCCTGCAGGTGGGTGCTCCGGTTGAGTTCCGCGGTATTCGTCTGGGAACCGTTTCTCAAGTGCCTTACACCATTCCGGGTGTGAATCAGGCGTTGAACACGGATTATCGCGTGCCAGTATTGATTCGCATCGAACCCGATCGTTTTATCAGTCGACTGGGTGGTGATTTCAATCTTGAGCAGCATCTGCAGGATGGTAAGAAGCGCGGCCTGCGCGCCACGCTGAAAACCGGCAACCTGCTGTCAGGTGCGCTGTTTGTGGATCTGGATTTCTACGACAATGCGCCGGCGTACAAAGGGCCGAACGAAGTGGCGGGTCTGGAAGTGATCCCAACCGTCAGCGGTGGGCTGAGTCAGATTCAACAGAAGTTGGTCGCCGCGCTGGATAAGATCAACGCGCTTCCTCTCAATCCGTTACTTGAGCAGGCCACCGGAACGTTGAAAGAGAGCCAGCGTACGATGCAGCATATGCAGAAAACGCTGGATAACCTGAATCAAATCACTGCCAGCCCGGCGATGAAAAAGTTACCTGAGGATATGCAGCAAACCTTGCGTGAGCTGAATCGCAGCATGAAAGGGCTGCAACCGGGATCGCCAGCTTACAACAAGCTGGTGGGGGATATGCAGCGACTGGATCAGGTACTTCGTGAATTGCAGCCGGTACTGAAAACGCTCAATACCAAGAGCAACGCGCTGGTGTTTGAAGCTAAACCGGGCGAGGATCCGCAGCCAAAGAGGGCGAAACAGTGAGAAAAGGGCTGATTATGGGAGCGCTGCTGCTGCTGGCAGGGTGCAGCAGCACCATCGAAAACACCTATTACCAGCTGCCTTCAGGCAGCAATATGGCTCGGGTGGACAGCGCATCCAGTGGCAACCAGCCGATGATTTGGGTCGAGCAGGTGACGGTGCCCGATTACATGGCGGGCAATGGGTTGGTGTATCAAACCAGCGATGTGAAATATGTGATTGCCGCCAATAATTTGTGGGCCAGCCCGCTTGACCAGCAACTGCAGCAAACGCTGGTGACAAACTTAAGTAAAGCACTGCCGGGGCGCCTCGTCTCCGGTTCACCGCTCGGTGATACCCACGATACGTTGTCCGTTAACGTCACTGGATTCCAGGGACGTTATGATGGTCAGGTGGTGGTCAGCGGCGAGTGGCTACTGCAACATCAAGGGCGACTAATCAAACATGGCTTTAATCTGACGCTGCCGCAATCTGAAGATGGTTATGATGCTTTAGTACGTACTCTGGCTCTCGGCTGGCAGCAAACGGCGCAACAAATCGCAAATAGTGTCATTTCTCTAAATTAAGATTTGTTCGATGCTTATGCTAAGTCCTTGATTTGCTGTTGTGTGATCGCAGTCAAATCAGGGGCTTTTTTATTGTCGAATCAGCCAGATATACAGGGAATTGACAATTATATATGTCGATTTAACGGCGAAATTATGACATTGGCGTGAATTTTGCGCATTGACCTTTCTTCTGCTTGGGGTTAGAACATTACTGTGGTTGAACATTAAAACACCACTCTTTCTTTCCACCCAGATTCCACCAGACCTGAAATGAGGGAAACGAGGCATGAAGAGACAGAAGAGAGACCGCCTGGAACGTGCACATTCACGAGGCTATCAAGCCGGGATTACGGGGCGCTCAAAAGAGATATGCCCTTATCAAATGATCGATGCGCGGTCTTACTGGTTGGGAGGTTGGCGTCAGGCCATGGAGGACAGGTCGGCGGTGGCCTAGCACTGTCGAATGTCTATCAATAAGGAAGAAACCTCCGCTGCGTGCGGAGGTTTTCGTTTGGGAGATTAGAAAGCAGAAGTGTCTTTAAACAGGCCCACTTTCAAATCGGTTGCGGTATAAATCAGGTTACCGTCGACAAACACTTCACCATCAGCCACGCCCATCACCAGTTTACGGTTGATCACGCGCTTGAAGTGAATTTTGTAGGTCACTTTTTTCGCCGTTGGCAGAACCTGGCCAGTGAATTTCACTTCACCCACGCCCAGTGCACGGCCTTTACCTTCGGCACCCAGCCAACCCAGGTAGAAGCCAACCAACTGCCACATGGCATCGAGGCCGAGGCAGCCAGGCATTACCGGGTCGCCTTTGAAGTGGCAATCGAAGAACCACAGGTCAGGGCGGATATCCAGTTCGGCTTCCACAAAACCTTTGTCAAATTTACCGCCGTCTTCGGTCATCATGACCACGCGGTCCATCATCAACATGTTATCAGAGGGAAGCGGCGGTCCATTTTCGCCAAACAGTTCGCCGCGACCTGAGGCAACCAGGTCTTCTTTGCTATAGGATTCGCGTTTATCTACCATGTTCTCAATATGCCTTCTTTTAGTGAAGCCCGAATATTAGCGAACAGTTGTACGCTGGGCAAATCAATCAGCGGTGGTTGAACCAGTTAAGCCAGCGTAACGGCCATGGACGATGGCGTATTTCTTGCTGATTGAACTGGGCAATGCGCTCTTGAATAGTGTTTAACAGTGACTCACCGCTTTCAGATTGCCACGCCACACCCGTCAGCAGCGGCAGTGCCTCGTCGACGCTTTCGACCGCCCAGATGTGAAACTGCTCTTGTTTCACCGCATCGACCACTGCCTGGCTGAGGCTTAAATGACGTACGTTGCTGGCAGGCAGAATCACCCCTTGTTTACCGGTCAGTTCGCGAGACTGGCAAATCTGGAAGAAGCCTTCAATTTTCTCATTCAGGCCACCTACAGGCTGCACATTACCAAACTGATCAACTGAACCGGTTACGGCAATCTGCTGATTGAGCGGTTGATTCGCCAGGGCGCTGATTAAGGCACACAGCTCAGCCAGTGAAGCGCTATCACCATCCACTTCGGAATAGGACTGTTCAAACACCAGCGACGCAGAGAAGGGGAGCTGCTGATCAAGTTCCAACTCAGCAATCAGGTAGGCCTGCATGATCATCATGCCTTTCGCATGAATGTTGCCGCCTAACTCCGCTTTGCGTTCAACATCGGTGAATTCGCCATCGCCAGGATGCACCACACAGGTAATACGTGAAGGCTCGCCCCACGGGCGTGGGTGGCCTGGGAATTCCACCACGGACAAACCATTGATCTGCCCAACCACTTCACCTTCCGTTTCAATCATGATCTGATTAAGCAGGATTTCATCGCGCATACGTTCAGCAAGGTAGCTCTCGCGCCACTCACGCGCTTCCAGAGCATCTTTCAATGCTTCAGCATTCATGTTGTCACCGTGCAGCGCAGTCTCCTGCAGCTGGCGACGTAGCCAACGTGGACAGAGCGGTAAGGTGTCCTGATCGCCAGTAAAACGCACGCCTTCCGTGATCAACAGCGGCCAGAAATCCGCTTCAGGTTGCTCCAGCCCAGCTTGCTCTGCCTGTGTGAGTGTCCATTGACACCAGAAGGTCATGTCTTCTTCATCGTTGACCTGCAGGTTCTCTTCAAACTCACTGTACAGCGCCATTTCATGCACTTCAGCATCCAGTTCCTGGAAGCTGGCCAGCGCATCACGGTCACCACATAGCACCAGACGAAGCTGCAGTGGCAAAGAAGGGATGCAGACCGGCAACGGCTGACGTTCATCCTGTGAATACCAGTCAAAGCGTTCTTGCTCGATGCACTTACGCAAACGCAGCCACAGCAGCGGTTGAGCCAGCAACGTGTTGACGGAAAGGATCAGGGTTCCGCCGTTGGCACGATGAATCAGGCCCGGTTCTGGCTGAATACGATCTTTATACTGGCGAACACAGCCAAACAGCTGTTCCGATTCAATCCAGTCAGCGTAGTGCACGCCGCCTTGGCTGGTGAAGGGGCGATTGGCGTCACTGGGTGGCATCAAACTGATGTTATCGCCCATCACATGATAGTCACCGCCATACAGCGTAACGTTGTCGGGCTGGAAGCGTTGGGCGGCTTCGGCAATACAGGCGAGATAGTCGCTGTTTTCCTGACTACGCAATAACAGCAGTGGAAAACCCAGTGTTTGATGATGCAAATGCGCCAGCGCATTCAGCAGACGCGGCTGAACCGCGGCAAGACTATCGCTATCCTCCAGTGAGACATGTGAGAAAATGGATTGGTAGCGGGTGCTATCCGGCTGCAGGGCTTGCCACGTAATTTGAGTGCTGGTCAAAATATTCGCATTAGTCAGATTCAGGAAAAGCGCGATTATACAGGAATCAACCGGGTTAAGCACTGCGGAGTTCCGGCCCGAAATGTGATGACCGCAACATGTTTTTCCTTGCTGCATCCAGGAAAAAAGCTGTTATTCTTAGTTTGTTACGTGATCACGATGAGATTCCGATGAAATACCAGCAACTCGAAAATCTTGAAAGTGGATGGAAGTGGAAATACCTGGTGAAAAAGCATCGGGAAGGTGAGCCGATCACCCGTCACCTTGAGCTCAGCGCTGCCCAGGCGGCGGTGGATACCTTACTGACGATGGAAAATAGCCCCGTTGACGTTGGTGAGTGGATTGCTCAGCATATTCATCCTGATCTCGAGAATCGACTTAAGCAAACCATTCGTGCACGCCGTAAGCGCCACTTCAATGCGGAGCATCAGCACACGCGCAAAAAGTCTATCGACCTTGAGTATCTGGTGTGGCAACGACTGGCAGGATTGGCTCAGCGACGCAGCAACACGCTGTCAGAAACCATTGTGCAGTTGATTGAAGATGCAGAACGTAAAGAGAAGTATGCCAGTCAGATGTCGACTCTGAAGCAGGATTTGCAGGCGATTCTGGGCAAAGGCGGAAGCGAGAACGAATAGCGCAATTGTGTGTTCGCTATGTCAGAGACATAAAAAAACCCCGCCGAAGCGGGGTTTTTATTGCGTGATAACTTAAGCCTGTGGCTGAGTTACAACGTCTTTGATACCTTTCACGTCGATTTCAACGCGACGGTCTGGCGCCAGGCAGTCGATCAGGGCATTACGGCCTTTCACGCTGTCACAGGTGTTGCCAGTAACTGGGTTAGATTTGCCCATACCGCGTGCAGAGATCTTGTTAGAAGGGATACCTTTAGATACCAGGTAATCAACTACAGACTGAGCGCGTTTCTCAGACAGTTTCTGGTTGTACTGCTCTGAACCGATACGGTCAGTGAAGCCCAGTACCACAACAGAACCATCTTTAGGATCCATTGAGCTCAGCTGGCTGTACAGCTGATCCAGAGCCTGCTGGCCTTCTGGCTTCAGGGTCGCTTTGTTGAAGTTGAACAGTACGTCAGACTTCAGAGTGAAACGCTTGGTTTCAACAACTGGCGCTGGAGCTGGTGCCGGAGCAACAACTGGTGCAGCTTCTTCATCCTGACCGAAACGGTAAGAAACGCCGACGCTCAGCATGCTGTTGTCTGGACGCGCACCAACGGTACCTGCGTCACCGATGTTGTTAACCCACTGATAGTCCAGGCGAGTTGCCCAGTTTTTGGTCAGTGCGTACTCAACACCAACAGCAGCCAGCGGAGAAACGCCGGTGTCGTGATCACTGTGGCGTACGCCATCAGTGCTCTGAGTAGAGTCTGCACGCCATACCATGCCGCCCAGACGGGTGTACACGTCGAAGTCGTCAGTGATTGGGTAGCTCAGTTTAGCTGCCAGCTGAACGCCTTGTGCTTTGAACGCGCCATTGGTCACGTTGCCTTTGTTAGGCATGCGGCCCAGCCAGTCGTAGCCCAGCTCGAAGCCCAGGTACGGGTTAGCCTGATAGCCCATGAAGGCACCAGCACCCAGCTGAGATTCGTGAGTTGGACCGTCGTTGTTCGCATAACCGTTACCGTAGTAACCAGTATCGTGATACTGAGACCAGCCCAGTTTAGCACCGGTGTACCAGGTGTTATCTTTAGGGGCGGCCTGCGCTACGGTAGCGAAGCCAGCCAGTGCCACTGCAATTGCGATAGCTGTCTTTTTCATTTTTGCGCCTCGTTATCATCCAAATAGGCAATGAGCAAAAAGGTTGCTCTTTGTGTTAATCCTTCGCCGGGTCTAAACGCTCGCTTTTGACTCTACCGAAAAAACGGAGGTTATTGAGCACCCTGGCGAGATAAAGTCTACAACGAGATTGGAAAGTTACAAGTATGATGTGAGGTCAGTGAGTAAAAAAACAGGGATTTATACACACATTTTAACAAATCACGTGGCAAAATCTTCGCTAGCAGATTGAGAAAAAGCGGCTAAACCATTGTCAAAGCTGGCGGGAAAAGAATCAGTGGCTTAGCAGCATTCTAAAGAAAAAATAGCGTGAGAAAATTCCTGGTTTTACTTAATGAAACAAATCCGACGGAATTTTTGACGGATTAGGTTGTCTTGTCAGGACGCGTTCATGACCTTGTGGACGCATTATTAAGCCAAGCGCTTCACCTTCCGACGCCGCTAATTCCAGTTCCAGACGTTCTTCATCGTTCAATTCGTATGGAATCCAGGCCAATACGACACTGTAGTTACCGGTACGCAACGCTTTCACCATGCTTTCCACCGTGCTGAGTCGCTCTGATTCGGTAATATGCATACTCTTCTCTAACGGCAGACCCGACTGCTGCATCCAGCTACGGTTCAGCTTGTGGGCAGGAGTTAACCATAGCTGCCAACGCGATTGTTCACTGAGCTGTTTCAGCACCGGCAGTAGCAGCATCTGCATCATACCCGGTTGTTCGCTGTAGCGCAGTTCAGTGATTCCACCCAGAGAAGGTTGCGTTAAGCTTGGGGTCGCAAAACGGGAAGAACGATCAGCAAGGCCAGAGAATTGAGTACGCATAATTTAATCACTCAGTGATTGACTGTATGAATATACAGTAATGTCTTCCTGGATAAAGATCAACCTCAATTTCTGAAAACACCTCGCAAATTTTGCACAACATCCTGCCAAAATGTTTTTATTCATTGAACAGCTAATGGGATTTTTTTATCTTCTAACCAAATGAATATCCAGGTTTTTATGGAATTTTCTCTAATGAGAATTCACGGAAAGGAGATGTAATGAAAACCAACAAATATATGGTTATGCAGTCGAAAACGCAGTTAGCACCTCTCGGAAAGATCGAATCGCGCACCCAGTTTGGGGGATATGCGCTGACGGTTGAGAAGGTGATTTTTGCCTACATCAATGAAGATGCACTTTACCTGCGTGCCAGTGAAGCGCTTCAGGTCTACCACGCCAGACGCGCACTTGAGCCGCTGGTCTATCGTAAACGTGGCATACCTGTGCAATTGAACTACTACAAGGTAGATGCAACGTTATGGCAGGACGCCGAACAACTTTTGCAGCTCTCTGCCAGTGCACTGCAAGCCGCTCAGGACGAAATCGCCACGCGCACCGTCACCTTGCGCTTAAAAGATTTGCCTAACCTGAGTTTACGCATGGAGATGATGTTGCATCGAGTTGGCATCAGTTCGGTAAGGTTGCTGCACGAAATGGGATCACGTCAGAGCTGGCTGAAACTGCGCGCGGTCAATAAGCATATTGGCTTGAAAACGTTACTGGCTCTGGAAGGCGCCATTTCGGGCCATCATCAGGCAGCACTGCCGGTGGTCACGCGAGAAGAGTTGTACGCCTGGTATGTAAAAACGCTCCACCTCGATCCCAAAGTGGAGCGTTCACAACGTTAGTGGCTGGCCAGGGTGCGACGCAGGCGGGCAATTTCAGGCAGCAACGCGATCAGCAAACCTAACTGCTGTATCACCAGGGGTGCCTGCAACTCTGAACTGTTTTTTAACGTGCTTAAGCGTTGCATTAGCTGTTGTTGCATCTCTAACGCCTGTGCATCCGTCACACGCTCAACTTGCAGGACGTCCTCCACAAAGCACACGGCATCATCTAATGTGCTCAGGAGTTCAGGGTCTGTGAGTTGCTCACGGTGTGCCCCCAAAGCCGAGATATAGCTCAGGAACGAATGGTTGAGGCACAACAACCGAAAGGCATTTTCGCGTAGCGGTTGTTGCAACTTCACCTCGCTGCTCATGTTCGACACCACCGAAGCAAGCTCAGCATCAGCATTGTGGGCATCACGTCGTGCCACGCGATAGGCCAGGCGATTATCTTTGCCCTGATGGTATTGCTCCATAATGGCATCGAGATAACGACAGTTGGCGTTAAGCGTGCGGTCAGCTACCGCGCTAATCTTGCGAAAACGCCAGTCTGGCCAGACAAAGGCCACTGTCAGCCAGGCTAATCCGCAACCCAGTATCGTATCGACTATGCGTGGCAGAGCGACCTCGAAGCCTTCACCTAACAGGTTAAAGCAAAGCAGTACCAGCAAGGTAATGAACAGCGTGGCTTGCGCATATTGAATCTGGCGGAAGGCAAAAAACAGCACGCCGCTTAACACAATCAACACCAGTTGTCCCTCGATTGACGGCACTAACCACAAAACCGGCAAGCCGATGGCAATGCCGGCCAGTGTGCCGCCAATACGCAGGGCAAGACGTCGGCGCGTAGCATTGTAGTTAGGCTGGCAGACAAACAAGCTGGTGAGCAAAATCCAGTAGCCGCGATGCAAACCGGTAATCTGAATGAAGGCGTACCCGACACAAAGCACCAGCGACATGCGGACGGCATGGCGAAACAGTGCAGAGCCGGGGCTCAGATGGCGACTCAAACGGAGACGAATATCTTGCCATCCACTCAGTCCCTCGCGTGACAGGTGAGTATCGCCAGAAGTGGGGGGATCGGCCAGCATTTGCTCCGATTCAATCGAGGCCAACTGCGCATCGATCGCGCGAAGATTACGCAGTAACCAAAATAGCGCGCGAATGTGAGGATCCTGTGGGTCTTGCTGTTGCAGACGTTCAAGGGCGGTTTCAAGCCGGGTGAAGGTGCGTTCAAACTGGCTGTCATGATGCCACGGCTGGCGCAATAAAATGTTTTCTGCCAGCTTACGACACGCTTGTGCCTGCATATTGAGCAGTCGCTGGAAGCGGAACAGCACTTCGTTATATCGCCAGTCGCTGCGCAGCAAGTGGTACTGGAGATGAGAAGAACTGGCGCGTTCGTGAATATCTTGTGCGACAAAGTAATAGTGCAGGCTGCGGCGCGTACTACGTGAACCGCGATCGCCTCGTAAGCGGCTTTGAATGGTGGTTTTAGTCTGATTAAGCTGCGCGACCAACTGGCTATTCACCATGGCGGTAGCAACCATGTTGGCGTCATCTTGTTCCCCTGCATCCGGATCGAACAGATTCGCTTTGGCTTCCAGATAGCGCGCCAGTTGCGAGAAGCTGGCTGCCAGCTGTTCCTGCACGGGTCGCACAGGAAAGATCAGGTGACCGATAAAGGTCAGCAGGTTGTACCACAATGCGCCTATCAACAGCAGCGCGGGTTGCATCCACCACTGCGGGAAGAGACCAATCCCCAGCATGGTATAGACGGCGATTAACAGCGCGCCAAACGCGATAGTGGCATAACGCTGCCCCAATGCACCCAGCAGAATGAATCCCCAACTGGAGAGCGCCAGACCAATGGCGAAGGCCCATGGATAAGGAAACAGCAGCTCAACCGACACCGACGCAACGCAAAAACACACCAGCGTAATCAGTAAATTGCGCAGGCGACCGGTCCATCGGTCATCAAGATCGGCCAGCGCGGCAGCCACCACGCCAAGCGTTAAGGGGATCGTCCATTCAATCTGCTGTAACCACCACGGCACTGCCGCACAGCCTGCAAGCGCGAAAAAGATGCGCAGCAGGTAGCGCAGGCTGCTATTAAACAGATAACGTCGCCAGCCAGGCATCGCGTTCTGAAGCATTGGAGGCGGCCTCAGTAACGACGACGCGCGTTAGCTTCACGCGCAGCCTGGGCCTCTTCCACCAACACCACGCGACGACCGACTGGCCATAACGCAATAGCGGCAATTTTAAAGTTAGCAATGCCAACGGGAATGCCGATGATGGTCAGGCACTGCACAATCCCGGCAGAGATATGCATCAGGCACAGCCACCAGCCAAAAAACACCAGCCAGAAGATATTTAGGAAGGTGCCGCCTGCATTCATCACGTTGCTTTTACTATCAGGACGCAATACATCCACATGCACGGCTTCATTGCCAAAGGGTAACAATGACAGTTTGGTGATTTCCCAGCAGGAGCGCGTTAATGGCAAGGTGAAAATCAGCACGATGCTGACAAGAGTGGCAAACAGCCAGCTTAGCGTGGTGAACACGCCACCCAAAACGAAGTTAAGAATGTTGAGTACGGTGCGCATAACGCGATTTTCCTTTTGCAATCCGCAATATGTGCCGCCAAGTTTAGCTTGTTTTAAGGCTGGAGCGCCAAGGGTCTGACAGGTAAACTGCGCGATAATCGAATTCCACATGACGGTGCGGACATGGAACTGAAAGCAACATCAATGGGTAAGCGCCTGGCTCAGCATCCCTACAACCGGGTACGGTTGCTGGCCGCCGGAGTGGAAGTCAGTGGCGATCGTCATGAATATCTGATCCCTTTCAACCAGTTAATTAATATTACCTGCAAGCGCGGCATGGTCTGGGGAGAGCTTGAATTTCAGCTACCAGAAGAGAAAGTAGTGCGCTTACACGGCACTGAATGGCAGGAAACACAGCGCTTTTTCCATTATCTCCAGCAGGCCTGGCAGCAGTGGAGCCAGGAGATGAGTGAGGTCAGTGCGGAGGTGTTAACTGCGCTGGAACACGAAATTTTGGCCTTCACCCAGCAGGATCGTTGGCTGAAACGCAGTGAGTTAGCGGCGGTGAAAGAGAACATTACACGCCAGTTCTCAGCTTTACCTTTACCACTCTCGCGCCTGGAGAGTTTTGAAAACTGCCGTGCGCTGTGGCAGTTCTGTCAGCAGTGGCTTGAGCAAGGTGACGCAGCCATCCGCCAGCGTAACCGTGAATGGACGGCGAAGGTTATCAAGGATTATCACGAATTCTTCTCTACCGTCGAAACCACACCGCTTAATCCCTCCCAATGTGAATCCGTGGTCAACGGTGAGGATGCTCTGCTGGTATTGGCCGGGGCGGGAAGTGGCAAGACGTCAGTGCTGGTGGCGCGGGCCGGATGGCTGATAAAGCGCAAACTGGCGCAGCCAGAT
Organism: Type-D symbiont of Plautia stali; assembly: GCF_001485335.1. NCBI lineage: Bacteria > Pseudomonadati > Pseudomonadota > Gammaproteobacteria > Enterobacterales > Enterobacteriaceae > Type-D symbiont of Plautia stali. The sequence goes on from NZ_BBOC01000005.1 coordinate 95,741, forward strand.
CAGATACTGCTGCTGGCTTTTGGCCGCCAGGCGGCGGAAGAGATGAACGAGCGCATTCAATCGCGCTTAGGCGAAAGCACCATTCAGGCTCGCACATTCCACGCCCTGGCGCTGCATATTATCCGTGAAGGCAGCAATAAGCAGCCGGTGATCAGCAAGCTGGAAAGCGACAGTAAGGCGCGCCGTCAATTATTGATCGATACCTGGCGTGAGCAGTGCAGCAGCAAGAAAGCGCAGGCGAGCGGTTGGCGGCAATGGCTGCAAGATGAACTGGAATGGGATGTTGCAGAAGGGCCTTACTGGCAAGATGACAAGCTGGCGCAACGTTTGGCTTCCCGTCTGGAACGCTGGCTTGGCTTGATGCGCATGCATGGCGGTGCACAAGCGGCGATGATTGCCGATGTACCCGAAGATTTCCGCGATAATTTCAGTAAGCGCGTTAAGCTGATGGCTCCGCTACTGAAAGCCTGGAAAACCGCACTCAAAGAAGAGGGGGCAGTCGATTTCTCTGGCTTGATTCACCAGGCGATTGCCATTCTGGAAAAAGGACGCTTTATCAGCCCGTGGAAACATATTTTGGTTGATGAGTTCCAGGACATATCACCGCAGCGTGCAGCCTTGTTAACCGCACTGCGTCAGCAAAATAAGCGTACGAGCCTTTTCGCGGTAGGGGATGACTGGCAGGCAATTTATCGCTTCAGCGGTGCAGAAATGAGTTTGACCACCGCCTTCCATCACTATTTCGGTGAGGGCGATCGCTGTGTGCTGGACACCACCTATCGCTTTAACGACCGGATCGGTGAGATTGCCAACCGCTTTGTGCAGCAGAATCCACACCAGTTGCGTAAGCCGTTAAACAGTCTGAGCAAGGGCAACAAGAAATCCGTTACGCTGCTGCCACAGGAGCAGTTGGAGCCGTTGTTAGATAAATTGAGTGGTTATGCCAGGCCAGAAGAGCGTGTGTTGCTGTTAGCCCGCTACCATCATCTTCGCCCGGCGATACTGGAAAAAGCCAAAACGCGTTGGCCGAAATTACAGATTGATTTTATGACTATTCACGCCAGCAAAGGACAGCAGGCCGATTTTGTCATGGTGTTGGGGTTACACGAGGGGCGTGATGGTTTCCCTGCACAGGCACGTGAATCGATCATGGAAGAGGGCTTGTTACCGCAACCAGAGGACTTTCCGGATGCTGAGGAGCGTCGACTGGCCTATGTGGCGATAACCCGTGCCCGTCAGCAGGTGTGGCTGCTGTTTGATAAAGATCAACCTTCCGTCTTTGTCGAGCACTTCCGCGAGTTAGGTGTACCGCAGAGTCGGAAGGCCTGAGGATTAGGCTTTTAAGCGCTCAGCGAGGTAACGCTGATAATCAGGAATCTGGATCTCAACCTGCTGCGCAAACATCGGTGACTGAATAATAAAATCCGCGGTGGCGCGATTGGTCGCCACCGGGATATTCCATACCGTGGCGAGGCGTAGCAGTGCTTTAACATCCGGATCGTGGGGCACCGCGTTCAGCGGGTCCCAGAAGAAGAACAGCACATCAATTTTCCCTTCTGAAATCAATGCACCGACCTGCTGATCGCCGCCCATCGGGCCGCTCAGCATGGCATTCACGTCTAAACCCGTATGGCGATTAATCAGATTGCCTGTGGTTCCGGTGGCATAAAGGGTATGGGGTTGCAGCGCGGGTTGATTGGCTTTGACCCATTCCAGCAGCGAGGCTTTGCAGTGGTCGTGTGCGACGAGGGCAATATGCTTTTTGACTTCAAGGGTACGAACGGTCTGCTCCATAGGGCTTCCTGTTTCTTCTCATGCGATAGTGATTAAGGCACGAGTTTACCCTTGGCATTTCATCACTATCAACTTGCGCGTAAGGTTTTCATCCAACTAATAAATCGCTGACGTGTGGCGGCATCAAAACGCTCAAACCAGCGCTGGAGAGAGGGGAGGTCGCCCGCATCCTGCCAGGCAAAATCGAGATCCATTTTGGCATCAGGCAAACTGGCTGATTGCAGAGCAAAACGTGGAACGGAAGCCGCCTGAGCATTACGGTTATAATTCACCATCGCCTTTTCAAGATCGCTATCACTCTCTTTTGGCAAACGATCGCGCACGCTGGCGATTTCATTACCGCGTTCATCGATCAGCTGAAAATTGAGTGCCTTATCAAAGGCGTTACGTTCACGGCGATTATCGAGCGAGGGTAAACGAATGGCGACCGAACTGGCGTTGGCATTAAAGGTGACAATCATCGGCACCGACTGAAAATGCGTGGCGTCTGACCCCGGTTTTTCAACGCGAAACAGAAATTGATGCTGTCCACGCTCCAGCTCAAGGCTGTCCGCGCCTTTCAGCAGCGAGCCTGAGATTTTGCGGCCATCCAGCACCAGCAGATCGATCTCAGGATCGAGCTTTAAGGTGATGGCATGGCAGGATGCCGATACGAGCAACACGAGTAAACCCGTAACAGCCAAAGACAGCTTCATTTCAACTCCCGGAAGGTGGGGATAAATCGGTGATGTGTAGCAAATTATTACATTATGGCAGTAAATTTACATTTTTACATATTTATTCGTGCTGCCGCGCAAAGATTCCTGCTGTGTGACTTGCAACAGGTAAGGCATAGCCATCTACACTCAGGCGAGTGAAAAAGGAGAAATTGCATGAATGACCAAACGATTCGCGATGTGCTGAGCAAGACCAAACGCATTGCCCTGGTCGGTGCCAGCGATCGTGCTGACCGCCCGAGTTACGGTGTGATGAAGTTCTTGCTCGATCAGGGATATGAAGTGATTCCGGTTAGTCCAAAACTGGCTGGGCAGCAACTACTGGGCCAAACCGCGTACGCGGCATTGGCGGATATTCCGGGTAAAGTCGATATGGTTGATGTCTTTCGTAATGCGGAAGCAGCGTGGGGCGTAGCGCAAGAAGCGATTGCGATTGGTGCAGATACGCTTTGGCTACAGCTGGGTGTCATTAATGAACAGGCGGCGGTACTGGCGCAGGATGCGGGTATGACAGTGATTATGGACCGATGTCCAAAAATTGAAATTCCACGACTGGGATTATTGCAGTCAACTCACTAAACAGAAACGGCGACATAGGTCGCCGTTTACTTTAATGGCGCAGGCTGGGTGCCTGCAGCTGCTGCCGTATCGAAGCGGCAAGCTCGTCCATCGACGGCTGCTCAGGATGCTCGAAGGAGGTTTCTCCTGCCAGCTGAATTTCAGCGACGTAGGTATGAACCTGCTCGCCTTCTTCATCTTCCATCACCACGTGGTACCAGGGTGCCATGCGCAATGTCTCACTGGCAGCAACATCATCCAACTCGGGTTTATCAAGCGAAAACTCCGGATCGACATCCACGATAACGCCGAGCACCCCGGAGAGACGGTGTCGGACTTGCTGTCCAATTCCAAATTTGCTGGTAATCATTGTGACCTCCCAAAACTGTGCCCTGCTACCAATATGGAGGCAGGGTTCAGGTTTTCAAGTCACAGCACGCGGCAGGCAAACCCTTTCAGATAAAGCCCTTCAGGATAGCTGGCGATCACAGGATGGTCGGCTGCCTGACGGAACTGCTCAATAAATTGTACATCACGACCGGCATCGACGGCGGCATCAGCAATAATTTTCTGGAACAAATCAGTCGCCATCAGGCCTGAGCAAGAGTACGTCAGCAGGATACCGCCGGGATTCAACAACTGCATCGCCAACATATTGATATCCTTATAACCACGACAAGCGCCCATCAGCTGGTTTTTGTTCTCAACGAATTTGGGCGGGTCCATCACGATGAGGTCAAATTTCTCACCGCTGTCACGGTAACGACGCAGCAATTTGAACACGTCATCGCGCACGAACTGTGCACGAGTAAGGTCGAGGTCATTTAGCTCTACGTTTTGTTTTGCGACATCCAGCGCATCTTGTGAGGTATCGACGCTGATCACTTCGCGGCAGCCACCGATCAACGCAGACACTGCAAATCCGCCGGTGTAAGAGAAGCAGTTCAGCACGCGGGCGTTCTCCGCATAGCGACGGGTGGCGAAACGGCTGTCACGCTGATCGAGGTAATAACCGGTTTTATGGCCGCCCTGGATATCCACCAACAGTTTCATGCCGTGTTCAGTAATCGGCAGTAACGGAGGCGGCAGTTCACCGGTTACCGGACCTTGTGCCAGCTCCAGCCCCTCTTTTTTACGCACCGCAACATCAGAACGATCGTAGATCGAACAGGTTGGGAAACATTGCTGCAAGGCAGAGAGGATGGCAGGGCGCTGGTACTCAGCACCCGCAGAGAGGAGCTGCAACACCAGGAAGTTGCCGAAACGGTCAATGGTCACGCCTGGCATCCCATCGGACTCACCGGCGATCACACGATAGCTATCAAGCCCGTCACGCTTCGCCAACCACTCGCGCCACTGTTGTGCCTTTTCAAAGGCGCGAACAAAGAATGCGATGTCGATTGACTCATCCTGCTGCCAGCTCCAGACGCGCGCGCGAATTTGTGATTGCGGAGAATAAGCGGCACGGGCCAGCCATTTGCCATTGCTATCACAGATATCAATGGTTTCGCCTGACTGGGCTTTACCTTCCATACGTGCAACAGCACCAGAGAACACCCACGGATGGCGGCGGAGCAGGGATTTTTCACGTCCCTTTGCGAGAATCAATCGAACGGTCATGTTTGCTATGCTTACCTGAAAAAATGAGGCGCCATTTTCCGGTGGATGGCGGCAAAATGCAATGTACAAAGGGGAGATTGCCATGGCGAACACGTGCTACAAAATCTGGATACACGGGATTGTGCAAGGGGTTGGCTTTCGCTATTACACCCAAGCGCAGGCAAACGAACTTGGGGTAACAGGCTATGCGCACAATCTCCGCGATGGCAGCGTGGAAGTGCTGGCAGCGGGTGATGATAAACAGGTTGAAGCGTTAATCGCGTGGCTGAAAGCGGGAGGGCCGCGCAGCGCACGCGTTGATAAGGTCTTGGTTGAGCCGCATCAGCCAGCGCAAATTCCAGCCAGGTTTACCACTGGCTAATCACAGACATTTAGCCGGTTTAGGTAAGCCAGCGATTTTGGTGGCTTGTTTGGCCGGACCTTCTGGAAAGAGTCGGAAAAGGTAGCGACTGTTGCCTTTCTCTTCGCCATATTTCTGAGCCATGGCTTTGACCAGCATGCGCACCGCTGGTGAGGTATTGAACTCCTGATAGAAGGCGCGCACAAAGTGCACCACTTCCCAGTGCGCTTCGCTCATCTCAATGTCTTCGTTTTTTGCAATCTCTGCAGCGAGGGTTTCGCTCCAGTCTGCACTATTCTTTAGATAGCCTTCCGCATCGGTGGCGATCTCTTTACCGGCAAAAATCACAGTTATTCCTCACAGCATCATTCGCTCTATTGTAAGTTCTCCAGATTCAAAAAAGCAAAAACCCCGCCGAAGCGGGGTCAGAGATGCAATCTTTGACGACTTAATCTTTGCTGGCAAAGCCCAGCAGACTCAGCAAGCTAACAAAGATGTTGTAGAGCGACACATACAGGCTGACTGTGGCGCGGATGTAGTTGGTTTCACCGCCGTGGATGATGTTGCTGGTTTCCCACAGAATCGCACCGGCAGAGAACAGAATAAACAGGGCGCTAATTGCCAGGTGCAGTGCAGGCAATTGCAGGAAGATGTTGGCAACCACCGCAACCAGCAGCACCACGAAACCGGCCATCATCATTCCGCCCAGGAACGACATATCACGGCGGGTGGTCAGGACATAGGCTGAACAGCAGAAGAAGACCAGCGCCGTTCCGCCCAGCGCCATGGCAATCACATCTCCCATGCCAGCGGCGAGGAAGGAGCTGAGTATTGGCCCCAGGCAGTAACCGAGGAAACCGGTAAAGGCAAAGGCGGCCAGAATACCCGCAGGACTATTAGCCAGACGATAGGTCAGGAACATCAGACCATAAAAACCGACCAGCATCAGGATCAAACCCGGTGACGGTAAGGCAAATACGGTGCTGAGCGTGGCGGTGACCGCTGAAAACGCCAGTGTGAGGCCCAGTAAGAAGTAGGTATTGCGTAGCACTTTGTGGGTGCTGATCAGCGATTGCTGCTGCGACGAGCTAATTATTCTATCCATCATGCGCTCCATTATAGAGAGAGAACACCAAATATGGGTTGAGAATACGCAACGGCTGGAAGTCAGCAAAGGCGTTTTACCCATCTTTACGCGATAAATGGCTGTTTCATTGAGCAGAATGGCGATTTTGACAGCAAAAAAATGCATTTTGACTGTTTTTCAGGCGAACGATTCAATCGACGCTTTACATCGTTCGGGGGGATGTTTATAGTGCGCCTCATTGCGGAGGGGTGGCCGAGTGGCTTAAGGCAACGGTCTTGAAAACCGTCGATGGGAAACCATCCGAGAGTTCGAATCTCTCCTCCTCCGCCATCACTCTTGCTGAGTGTCGTAACAAAAAATCCCCGGAGGGATGGCCGAGTGGCTTAAGGCAACGGTCTTGAAAACCGTCGATGGGAAACCATCCCAGAGTTCGAATCTCTGTTCCTCCGCCATATTAAAGAAGCCCGCAGCGATGCGGGCTTTTTGCTTTTCAGCGTTCAGAGATTCCGAAAAACATCCCTTTGCTTTTCAAACTGCTGCCGTTGCCCGACGGCAAGCGCGATTACTGCTATAGTCCATTCACGGTTTTTGCAAACATCTGGCGATTTTCCGAGGCAAGCTGGGTTACACTGTGCGGTAATTCGCTCAATGGCGAGCTAATCGTTTGAATGCCAGAGTGTTTCACTGATGAATTATGGAATAGGCACAATGATCAAGAAACTGAGTCTTTGCGCGTTGTCAGTTATCGCTGCGCTCCCAATGGGTATGTCTGCTTATGCGGCAGAGGGGGATATGCAGCTGCAGCAGGTGCTGATGCTGAGTCGTCACAATTTACGTGCACCGTTGGCGAACAACGGAAGCGTGCTGGAGCAATCCACCAAGAAAAGCTGGCCACAATGGGATGTCCCGGGCGGCGAGCTGACCACCAAAGGTGGCGTGCTGGAAGTCTACATGGGTAACTATACCCGTCAGTGGCTGGCACAGCAGGGATTGGTGCAAAGCGGTACCTGTCCTGACAGCAGCAACATCTTCGTGTATGCCAATAGCCTACAGCGCACTGTCGCGACCGCACAGTACTTCATTACTGGCGCGTTCCCAGGCTGTGATATCAGCGTTACCCATCAAGATGCGATGGGAACCATGGATCCGATCTTCAATCCGGTGATCACCGACGGCAGCGATGAATTCAACAAGAAAGCGCTGGCTGCGATGACTGCTGCCAATGAAAGGCTGGCGTTGAAACCGGCTTTCCAGCAGTTGGAAAAGATTGTTGATTACAAATCTGCACCGGCCTGTAACGGTAAAAAACAGTGTGATTTGAGCAGCGGTGATAACACCTTCAGTGCAGAAAACGGTAAAGAGCCAAACGTGAACGGCCCGCTGAAAATCGGTAACTCGCTGGTGGATGCATTCACCTTGCAATATTACGAAGGTTTCCCGGCGGATCAGGTTGCCTGGGGGCAGATCAAAACGCCTGAGCAGTGGAAAGCGCTGGCCGCGATTAAAAATGGCTATCAGGACGCACTCTTTACCTCTCCCGATGTTGCGCGCGAAGTGGCCGCGCCGCTGGTGGATTACATCCGCAGCCAGTTAGTGGATCAAGACAAAGCCAATGCGCCGAAAGTCACGTTGATGGTGGGTCACGATTCCAACATCGCGTCGTTGCTGAGTGCATTGCAGGTTAAACCTTATGAACTGCCAGGCAACGATGAGAAAACGCCAATTGGTGGTCAGGTCGTCTTTGAGCGCTGGCATGATGCGAAGAACAATAAAGACCTGTTGAAAGTGGAGTACGTTTATCAGACGGCTGAACAACTGCGCGATGCAGACGTGTTGAGTCTGAAAAATCCACCGAAGCGTGTCACGCTGCAGTTGGCCGGTTGTGATGCAGATGCCAATGGCTACTGCAGCTGGGATCAGTTCACTACTGCTTTAAACACCGCACTGCAGGGCACGCCATTACAACCGGCAGCGCCTGCGCCCGCAGAACAGCCTGCTGCGCAACCGGCTCCCGCTGCAGCTGATGACGCGAAAGTGAAAGAGGACCAGGCTGCGGCTGATAAAGCGGCTGCCGATAAAGCTGCTGCGGATAAAGCCGCTGCTCAGAAAGCGGCCGATGCCAAAGCCGCTGATGAGAAGGTTAAAGCCGATAAAGCGGCTGCCCAGAAAGCCGCTGAGGAAAAAGCCAAAACCGAGAAAGCCACTGCGCAGAAAGCAGCAGAAGACAAAGCGAAAGCCGATGCAGCAGCAGCCCAGAAAGCCCAGGCTGATGCCAAACCGGAAACTGATGCAACTAAACCCGCTCAGCAACCGGCACCGGCCAGCAACTGAGTGGTCAGGCAATGAAAAAACCCCGTCTCGACGGGGTTTTTTATTATGGCTAGCCGGCCACCACCACCAGCTTCTGGTTGGCAAACTCTTTCAAGCCGAGATCGGAGAGTTCACGCCCATATCCCGAACGCTTCACGCCACCAAATGGCAATTCGGCTGCGGTGTCGCTCTGGGAGTTGATAAACACCATGCCGGTTTCAATCTGTGATGCCATATTGCGCCCACGCAGAATATCACGCGTCCAGACCGAACCGCCTAATCCATAGTGAGAATCGTTAGCCAGGGTAACCGCAGTACGATCGTCCGCCACCACATACACTTGCGCCACGGGGCCGAAAAACTCCTGATAATAGGCGGGATTATCCGGTGTCAGGCCAGTTAATACCGTTGGCTGGTAGTAGCAACCTACGCCTTCAATTACCTTACCGCCAAATTCCACGCGCGCACCCTGTTTCACTGCATCATCCACCTGTTTGACCAGGCGATCGCGCGCATCTTGCGAAGACAGTGGGCCCAGGGTAGTTTTCTCATCCAGCGGATCGCCCGGCGTCGCGGATTGCAGTGCCACGCTGAATTTTGCCATAAACTCACTGGCGATTTTTTCATGCAGGATAAAGCGTTTGGCTGCAGTACACACCTGACCACAGTTGCTCAGACGCGCCTGTGCTCCTTGTCGCACCGCCTCGTCGACGTCGGCATCATCCAGCACCACAAATACATCGTTCCCCCCCAATTCAAGGGTGGACTTTTTCAAGTGCTTCCCGGCTTGTTCCGCCACCGCACTTCCGGCGCGTTCAGAGCCGGTCAAGGCCACACCCTGGACACGTGGGTCAGCAATCAAGTCTGCCACCTGTTCCGTGGAAATAAACAAGTTGGTCCATGCCCCTTTGGGTGCACCGGCTTCCTCAACCAACTTTTCAAACACATCGGCACAGTGCGGCACAATATTGGCATGTTTTGCCAAGACTGGATTACCTAAGGCCAGATTGGGTGCCAGCACACGCATCAACTGGTAGTAGGGAAAATTCCATGGCTCGACGGCGACGATCACGCCAATCGGGTGGTACTCCAGCCACGCATCACCCACTGCGCTGGGGTAGGGCTGCGCTTGCAACAGATGCGCGGCGTGTTCGGCATAGTAGCGCGCGATCTGGGCGCAAATTTTTACTTCACCCCGGCTTTGTCCAATCAGCTTGCCCATCTCTTTACTGGCGATGGTAGCAAGTTCATCAACCCGCTGATCGATCAAATCCGCGAGCTTATGCAGCAACTGCAAACGCGGTTGCATATCGCCTTTACTCCACGCGGAATGATAGAGTGCATCTGCGGTGCTGAGTGCTTGCTGCATAAAAGTGTCATCATGCGCGGGCCAGGTTTTCAGCAATTCATTATTGGCCGGATTGATACTTTGATAGGCTGACATAAAGGTTCCTTGGCATGTAAAAATGACAAAGGCGGGACCAGCCCGCCTGTGATTTAAACGTTCTTACGCTCGACCGTCTTGTCGTCCCACGTCAAAACGTCTTGATCAGTCTTGTCAAAAGCGCGGAGCAGCACATCATCGCTACCTTGCTGACGCCAAATTTCTTCCGCGAGTCGTTCGTCATAATTAGCCACTTCGAAAATTGCTTCAGCAATTTCTGGTGAGGTGTGGCGCAGCGTGGCCCATTCGCCCACGTGGTGAGCTTTTGACTGTTCTGTGGCCATAAAAGTCTCCTGTAGTGGATTTATCCTTGCAGTTTTACCGCCAGTCCGGCGACGTATTGGCCCTGATAGCGGGCAATTTCCAGTTCTTCAGCAGAGGGCTGGCGTGAACCATCACCACCCGCGATGGTGGTGGCGCCATAAGGTGTTCCACCGCGAACCTGAGAAATATCGAAGAGTTGTTTGGTGCCGTAGCCAATGGGCACAATCACCATGCCGTGATGAGCGAGGGTAGTCCACACCGACGTGATGGTCTGCTCCTGACCACCCCCAGTCCCCGTGGAAGCAAAGACACTGGCGAGTTTGCCGTAGAGTGCACCTGAGGCCCATAAACCGCCGGTGCGATCCCAGAAGTTGCGCATCTGCCCGGCCATGTTGCCGAAGCGGGTCGGTGTGCCAACAATAATCGCGTCATACTGCGGCAAGTCTTCCGGTTTCGCCTCTGCTGCGGCTTGATTCACCTTGCCACCGACCTGCGCAAATCGTTCAGCTTCCATGCTTTCAGGTACGCGTAATATCGTCACCTCTGCGCCGCTCACGCTTTTTGCGCCTTCAGCCACGGCTTGCGCCATGGTTTCGATATGTCCATACATGGAATAATAAAGCACCAAAATTTTTGCCATGGTTTCCATCCTGCTGAGAGTGATGAGTATTCAGAAGTATAGAAGAGCTTGCGCGGGGTGCTGGAAAGAGGTTAATCAAGCGGGTGAGCCGTTACGCTAAAAGCACGGCTAACCGCCTGTATGCTGGACATTTATCTGGTTTTGATGTGATAAATAAGATGATTATGTGTTTCAAAGTATGAATATCAGCCAGATCTTGCGTGTCATTGGCTATTCTTTCAGCAGGCGGTACGGACATTCCACCGCCTTGCTTTTCACCTCATTGGATGAAAAGTCCTAACCACAGATGCTCAATCCCTGGAGGAAATGATGGCTCAACATCGTGGAGGATCAGGCAACTTCGCCGAAGACCGTGAGAGAGCTGCAGAGGCTGGCCGCAAAGGCGGTAAAAATAGTGGCGGTAATTTTAGAAACGATCCGCAACGCGCTTCTGAAGCGGGTGAGAAAGGGGGGCGCAGTCGTAATAAGAAATAACACGGCTGTGATGTTCCCCTCCGCCGGGTTTATCCCGGCGGTCACAGCGATTGCAATTGCCCCACCTCATGAGCAAAAATAACCGCCAATTGATTACTCTGGTGCGTTATGTCCGTTTCCACTTCACGTTTCAGCCTGCGTATTTCTCGTCAGGAACTGGTTCTTATTTTCATCACCATGGTATGGGGTGGAACCTTCCTGGTCGTACATCGGGCGATGGCACACTCCGGCCCCTTTTTCTTTGTCGGGCTACGTTTTGCTACGGCATCGCTGATTCTGGCCTTTTTTTTCCGTCGCTATCTTAAGCAGATGACCTGGCTGGAAATCAAAGCCGGTACGCTGATCGGGCTGGCCATTGCCGGTGGCTATGGTCTTCAGACCTGGGGTATGCAAACCATATCAAGTAGTCAATCGGCCTTTCTGACGGCGCTCTATGTGCCGGTGGTTCCGTTACTGCAATGGCTGTTTCTGCGCCGCCCGCCGGGATTGATGGCGTGGATGGGTATTCTGTTGGCCTTTACCGGACTTGTGCTGGTGGCAGGGCCACAAGATGGCAGCCTGACGTTGAATGCGGGCGAAATCGCCACGCTGCTCAGCACACTGGCGATTGCAGCAGAAATTATTTTGATCAGCCGTTATGCCGGTGAAGTTGATGTGCGCCGTGTCACCTTGATTCAACTGATGGTGGCTTCAGCCTGCGCATTTGTCTTTATGATCCCTAATGGCGAATCAGTGCCAACTCTGTCCGCGCCGCTGTTGTTCAGCGCGCTGGGTCTGGGTGCGGCAAGTGCGCTGATTCAGGTCACCATGAACTGGGCGCAGCGCAGTGTCTCTCCGACGCGGGCAACGGTGATTTATGCGGGTGAACCGGTTTGGGCAGGAGTTGTAGGACGCATTGCGGGCGAGCGACTGCCAGCGGCGGCATTGCTGGGGGGCGCGCTGATTGTCTGCGGGGTGATCGTCAGTGAACTGCGGCTGCGGCGGAAGAAAGCGGTGCCCGATCAGGCACCGCAAGAACCTTAAGGCTGCGGTCGTGCCGCCTGGCTAGCCAGTGCGGCACCGCGACGTTTGAGAATCGCATTGAGAATAATGGCACCAAAAGTCGCTGTACCGATGCCGCCGATGGTGAAACTGCCTATTTTCAACGAGAAATCACCCGCGCCGAGCACCAGCGTTGTGGCAACCATGATCAGATTGCCGTTTTGGCTGAAATCAACGTGGTTCTGCACCCAGATGCGCGCACCCGCCACGGCAATCAAACCGAACACCACAATCGATGCCCCGCCAATTACCGGTCCAGGGATGGTGTGAATCAAGGCGCCAAATTTTGGTGAGAAGCCCAGTACCAGGGCGATAACCGCTGCCGCAACAAATGCCAGCGTTGAGTAGACTTTGGTCACCGCCATGACACCGATATTCTCCGCATAGGTGGTGACGCCACTACCGCCCATTGAACCCGATAGCATGGTCGCCAGGCCATCGCCCACAAACGCACGGCCCATCCAGGGATCAAGATTACGCCCCGTCATTCCTGCTACCGCTTTGATATGACCCAGATTCTCCGCCACCAGAATGATCGCCACAGGGGCAATCATCACAATCGCTTGCATATCAAATACCGGAGCCGTGGTGTGCGGCAGTCCAAACCACGGGGCAGTCGCCAGGCCACTGAAATCCACCGGTTTACCGAACCCCATCACATTGGTCAGCAGTGCATAGAGGGCCCAGGCGACAATCAACCCAACCAGAATCAGCAGACGTTGAACCATGCCGCGAGTAAACACCGCCACCACGCCGATACACAGCACGGTCATCACTGCCATCCAGCTGTCGAACATCGATGCCGACACACCGTGCACCGCAATCGGTGCCAGATTGAGGCCAATCGCCATCACCACCGCGCCCGTCACCACCGGTGGCATAAGGCGTTCAATCCAGCCGGTGCCCACTTTCATCACTACAAAACCAATCAAGGTGTAGAGCGCACCGCAGGCGATCACTCCGCCTAAAGCCAGCGCCAGATTGGGGTTTAGCCCTTGTCCGTTAAATCCGGTGACGGCAATGATCACCCCGACAAACGCCGCACTGGAGCCCAGATAGCTGGGTACGCGGCCACCGGTGACCACAAAGAACAGCAGCGTACCGATACCGGAAACCAGAATCGCCAGATTGGGGTCCAGGCCCATTAACAGCGGCATCAGTACCGTTGCGCCAAACATTGCTACAGCATGCTGCAGGCCAAGGACAACGGTCTGCCCGAGTGGCAGCGTTTCATCCGGCGCAATCAGCCCATTTTCAGTCATGGCTGACTTTTTCTGCCAGCGGGGGAACCAGGAATTCGCCATCTTGCTCTCCAGGATGTCAGTGGGATTGGGCCGCACAACGCGGCATTAGCGGGCATCCTGCCGCAAAAGGTGATGATATCCACGGTCAAACCAAGCCAGGCCATGCGAGTCGTCGTTGCGTGCTAATGCCAAGACTTCACAGAACAGCACATCATGTGTACCGACGCTGACCACCTGCGAGACTTTACAATCGAATGAGACCAGCGCGCCCTCCAGCAGAGGAGAGCCGGTCGCCAGCGTGTGCCATCCTGCCTCAGCGAAACGCTCTGACATCGGCGTTTTACCGCCAAACAGCGTAGAGAGCGCTTCGTGACCGGCGGCCAGGGTATTGACACACAAGTGGCCGTTGTCGCGAAACGTTGGCCACACCGAAGCGGAACGATTAAGGCACACCAGCAGCGTTGGCGGGGTGTCGGTGACGCTGCAAACTGCAGAGGCGGTAAAGCCCGCGCGGCCTGCCGGGCCATCGGTGGTGGTGATGTTCACAGCGGAGCCCAGCCGTGCCATGGCGTTGCGAAACGCATCACGGTCTACTTCAGGTACCACCGGCAATTCATGCACACTCATGTCATTGCTCCTGTTATCAACTGACCGCTCGATGGGGAAGGGAAGCCGTTTCTGCCAACCAGCCCAGTAGCAGCGAGTTAAAGGTATCGGCATCGGTCACGCTCATCGCGTGGCCACCCCAGGCCATCTCAATCAGACTGCCAGCAGGCAGCGCCTGCACCAGTTGTGGTGAACAACTCCACGGCACCAGCAGATCGTCCTGGCTGTAAATGGCTAAAACTGGCTGGGTGATTTTTGCCGCAAACGGGCGAAAATCGCAGTTCATCAGTGCATGCAGGCGGCGCAGCAGATTCTCCATGCCTTGGAAATGTGCCACGTGGTGCGCATCTTCAGCGCAAATACGTGCCTGATGGCGTGCCAGCCACTCGGCGGGATAGAGAAACAGCGGCTGAGCGCGCACAAAGGCTTCAACCCCCACGTTAAGCAGCAGATCCTGACGCACCTGGAAGCAGCGCTGCGTGTGGGGATCCAGAGACAACCAGCCGTTGATCACCACTACGCGACCTACTCGTTCAGGGAAATCCAGCGCCAGTTGCAGTCCAATCAACCCACCCAGCGCGTGCCCGACAATGTCGTAATGTTGAATGTCATGCTGTTGCAAGGCGTCAGCCAGTTCTGCCGCCATCATTGCCATGCTGTAACCTTCGGGCAGCGTATCCGGGCTGCGCCCGGTGCCACGCTGATCGTAAGTCACCACCCGATAATGCGGCGTGAGTGCAGCCAACTGCGGCTGCCAGAATCCTGCCACGCCGCCCAGCCCAGACGAGAGCACCAGCGTGGGCGCATCCTCGGCCGTTAATCCCTGAATCTCAAGATGCATTACGCCTCCGGTTTGCCGATGTGCGCCACGCTGGCGATTTCTACCAAGGCTTCAGGTTTCACCAGACCACACTGGATACAGAAGCGAGCCGGTTTATCGCCGGGGAAGTATTCGGCATAAACCGTATTAATCGCCGCGTAGTTGCTCCAGTCAGTGAGGAAGATGGAGTTAAAGGTGACGTCACTCATCTCGCCACCGGCGGTTTCAATCACCTTTTTAATCGTCTCCAGCACATGACGTGTCTGCGCTGCTGCATCGCCAACGTGCACCACATTGTTACTGGCATCGAATGGCAAGGTGCCTGAAACGTACACCACGCCGTCGGCCAGCGTCCCAGGTACAAATGGGGCGATGGGGGTGCCGCTCCCGGCTGGAATAATCACACTCTTCGGCATCGCTATTGTCCTTTTCGTTATGGTTTTGCAGGTGAAAGTAGTTTTAGCTTTTTAGGGCTTCGCAGAACGTGTCGGTGTCGCTGACCCAGCCGAAAAAGGTCTCGATGTTGAAGATGGCGGCCTGCTGTGCAAAGGCCGGCCCCGCCTGGTACGTGGCATCTTCCAGTACCACACCGAAGTACTCGAGGAAGAAGCCATCACGCAGCGTCGATTCCACGCAGACGTTAGTGGCGATGCCGGTAAACACCAGATGGCGAATGCCGCGGCTGCGCAGCATGCTGTCGAGCGGCGTGTTGAAAAAGCCGCTGTAGCGGGGTTTTGGCAACACAATGTCACCCGGTTGCGGGGTCAGTTCATCCACCAGAGCATAATCCCAGCCCCCTTTGGACAGCAGGGTGCCCTGCAACTCTGGACGTTTGCGCATGGTTTTCAGCGCGTTGGATTTGTGGAAGTTTGGCGAACCGGCATCACCGGCTTCCACATACTGATCGTCCCAGCCGTTCTGGAACCAGATGATCTGCACGCCCGCAGCACGTGCAGCGGTGACCGCCTGATGAATTTTAGCGATCACCGGTTTGGTGGCGGAGACGTCAAACCCTGCAAGATCGAGATATCCGCCTTCGGTGGCATAGGCATTTTGCATATCGACCACAATTAGCGCGCTCTGCGCTGGCGGCAGCGCAATGGCTTCCGGGCGAGCGGGCAAGGTAATGTTCGGTAAGCTGGACGTATGGGCGCAAACAACAGTACTCATCAGGCAACCTCCTTCTGCGAAGCGATTAACTCTTGGCGACATTTCATCAATGGCTGGATGCGTTCTCCGAAGGCCTCAATACCTTCCAGGAAATCATCAAAGGTCAGTAATACGCCCTGCGCGCCCTCGACCAAAGCAACTTCATCCAACATTCGTGCCACATTGGCGTAAGAACCGACCAGCGTGCCCATATTGATGTTGACCGCTGAAGTGGGGTCAGCCATCTGGCGCACATTGGTATCACTGCCGGATTTGGTGTCTTGCTGGCTTTGTGTGGTCAGCCATGCGAGGGCCTCTTCGTCAGCACCGGCTTTGTAATGCTCCCATTTGGCGCGAGCGGCTTCGTCGGTTTCGGCGGCAATGATCATAAACAGCACGTAGGAACCCACATCGCGACCCGCATTATCTGCCGCTTGTTTCATGCGTGTGGCTGTCGGTGCGAACGCCGTTGGCGTGTTGACGCCTTTACCAAAGCAGAAGTTGTAATCTGCGTGCTGCGCTGAAAAGGCCATGCCGGCATCGCTCTGCCCGGCACAAATCACCTTCATCGGTTTTTGTGGCTGTGGGCTGACGCGGCAATCGTTCATGGTGAAAAACTCACCTTTGAAGTCGCTTTGACCGCTGCCCCACAAATCGCGCAGCACCGTGACGTACTCCGTCAGGTATTGATAACGGCTGGAAAAGTATTCATCGCCGGGCCATAGCCCCATCTGTTCGTACTCAGGCTTTTGCCAGCCGGTAACGAGATTGACGCCAAAGCGACCATTCGAGATGGAGTCGATGGTGGAAGCCATGCGTGCCACAATCGCTGGCGGCAGCGTCAGAGTGGCTGCGGTGGCATAAATTTCAATGCGTGAGGTCACCGCCGCGAGTCCCGCCATCAGGGTGAAGGATTCGAGGTTGTGATCCCAAAACTCGGTTTTCCCACCGAAGCCGCGCAGTTTGATCATCGATAGCGCGAAGTCGAAGTGATAGTGCTCGGCCTTCAGCACAATCTCTTTATTCAGTTCAAAAGTCGGTTTGTACTGCGGCGCATGGGTGGAGATGAGCCAGCCATTATTGCCAATCGGGATAAAGACGCCAATTTTCATGTGAAACCTCTCTGCAATGAACGGGAACTGCTTCACGCGCTGCGCTGCTTCCTGCACGCATCCTGCTGGCGGCGCTCAGTCACAAAATTGCAAAGCCTGTGCCACATTTTTAAAAGCCTTTAACAACAATGTGTTAAAAACGTGAGGTGATATAAAATGGAGTAAGTGGTCCAAAACAGACCGTTTGGTCAAAACGTTATGCACATTTTTCATGCGTATCATGGTCAAAAAAGGTGCATATCGGCGATTAGGCAGGAATCGAGGCCTTTGTTATGATGCGATGACGCAGGATGGAAGAGGTAACAGTGTGAAAAGCGATGAAAAAAAGCCAGGGCGACGCTCGCGCGCAGTGGCGGCAAAACGTGCCGCGATTCTGGAGGCGGCGTTAGCCTTCTTCTCGCAATACGGTATTCATGGCACCAGCCTCGATAAAGTGGCGGAGCGCGCCGATGTCTCGAAGACCAATCTACTTTACTACTATCCGTCAAAAGAGCTGTTGTATGTGGCGGTACTGAAAGAGATCCTGGATGTGTGGCTGGCCCCTTTACGCGCCTTGCAGCATGATCACGACCCGCTAACCGCCATTCGGAAATATATCCGTCTTAAGCTGGAAGTGTCGCGCGATCATCCACAGGCCTCACGCCTGTTTTGTCTGGAGATGCTACAAGGCGCGCCCTTGCTGAAAGGTGAATTAGCCGGGGACTTAAAAGCGCTGGTGGATGAGAAGGCGGCGATTATTGAGCAGTGGATCGCTGAAGGGCGCTTAGCCGGCGTGCAACCACAGCATCTGTTTTTCCTGCTGTGGGCCACGACGCAGCATTACGCTGATTTTGCCTCACAGGTGGAAGCGATTACCGGCCAGACTTTAAGTGACCCTGAGTTCTTTGAGCAGACGCTGGATAATGTACAGCGCATGATTATTGAAGGGATCCGCGTGCGCTGATCCCGCTTTTGCCAGGAGAGTGCATGGATTCGCTATCGCAGTTAACGTTGGGCGCGGCGGTTACTGTCGCCGTGATGGGCAAACGCGTGCCGTTGTGGCAATCGGCGTTGGTCGGCGCTATCGCCGGTACTTTGCCCGACCTCGATGTGTTTATCGATCACGGCGATGCAATTCGCAATATGACGCTGCATCGCACCGAAAGTCATGCATTGCTTTTGCTGACGCTGGTGGCGCCGTTGCTTGGCTGGCTGGTCGCTCGTGCCACACGCAGCCGTGAATACTGGCGCAGTTGGTGTCTGGCAATCTGGCTGGCGCTGATCACCCATCCTTTGCTCGATCTAACAACGGTATACGGTACGCAATTGGGCTTACCCTTTACCGATTTCCCCTACGCTATCGGCAGTATGTACATTATCGACCCACTGTATACCTTGCCGCTGTTGATAGCCTTGGTGATTGCATTATGGCGGCGGGACAGGGTGGGATTGCGCTGGAACCAGGCTGGATTGCTGGTGAGTACGCTCTATTTAGGCTGGAGTATGGTGGTGCAGTGTGTGGCGACGCAGCATATTGAGCAGGATTTAGTGCAGCAGTCTGTCACGCCACAGCAGGTGTTGGTGACCCCAACTGCCTTTAATACTTTGGTGTGGCGCACCGTGATCATGACACCGGACCAGTATGGCGAGGCGTATTGGTCATTGATGTCCCCGGACCGTCCGCTTGAGATTAGCTGGCACCCTCGTCATCCAGAGCTGTTCGCTGCTTTTAAAGGCCAGTGGCATGCTGAGCGCGTGGCATGGTTTAGCCATGGTTTTTACGCCATGAGGCAGCAAGGTGAGGACACTTTGATGTCGGATTTACGCATGGGCGAGGCGCCGAATTACACCTTTACCTTTGATCTGGGATCGCCACAATCCCCTGATCTGGAACCAGAAAGAGAACCTTCAGTACGACCCTCGCTGGCGCAGGCATGGCATAAACTGCGGGAGCGGTTATAAAAAAAGGCCCCATAAAGGGGCCTTTTTATGAGCTGAATCAGGCTTTACGACGACGTAACAGCCAGCCCATGGTCAGAATGACGAACCACAGTGGCGTCACCATCAGCGCCTGACGAGTATCTTCCTGCAAGGTCAGCAGCACTAACACAAAGGCGAAGAACGCCATGCATACCCAGCACATAAACTTGCCCAACGGCATCTTAAACTTCGATTCCGCATGGCGTTTTGGATGCTGCTTGCGATACGCGAGGTAGCTGCACAGGATAATGGTCCAGACAAACATAAACAGAATCGCCGAAACCGTGGTGACCATGGTGAACACGGTCATCACATCCGGGATCAGGTAAATCAGCGCCACGCCACCCAGCAGGCAGAAGCAAGAGAAGAATAAACCGGTTGTTGGGACGGCGCGGGAAGACAAGCGACCAAAGGCTTTATGCGCCACGCCCATCTCCGCCAGACCAAACAACATACGGCTGGTGGAGAAAATACCGCTGTTAGCGGACGATGCCGCAGAGGTCAGTACCACAAAGTTAACGATGCTGGCCGCGGCAGGTAACCCGATTAACACAAACATCTCAACGAACGGGCTACGATTTGGCAGCACCTGATTCCACGGCGTTACCGCCATGATCACCAACAGCGCCAGCACGTAGAACATAATGATACGAATCGGGATGGCATTGATCGCGCGCGGCAGCACTTTGTGCGGATCTTTGGTCTCTGCTGCCGCAGTGCCCACTAATTCCACACCGACAAAGGCAAACACAGCGATCTGGAAACCAGCAAAGAAGCCACTCAGGCCTTTCGGGAACATGCCGCCGTGATCCCAGATATTACTTAATGAAGCAGTGGTGCCACCAGGTGATGGATAGTGCATGGCGACCAACACAATGCCGGTCACAATCAGCGCCACAATCGCCACGATTTTAATAATCGCGAACCAAAACTCCATCTCACCAAATAACTTCACGGTGGCAATGTTGAGGGCAAGGAACACGAAAATACACAGCAGGGCGCTCATCCACACGGAAAAGCCTGGGAACCACAGTTGGAAATAGGAGCTAATCGCCACCACGTCCGCAATTCCGGTCACCACCCAACAGAACCAGTAGGTCCAGCCGGTAAAGTATCCCGCCCACGGACCAAGCAGATCAGCGGCGAAATCGCTAAACGATTTGTACTCGAGATTGGAAAGCAGCAACTCACCCATTGCGCGCATAACAAAAAACAGCATAAAACCGATGATCATATAAACAAAAATGATCGACGGACCGGCCAGACTAATGGTTTTGCCCGACCCCATAAAGAGCCCGGTACCGATAGCGCCGCCGATAGCGATGAGCTGAATATGACGATTATGCAAACTACGTTGGAGTTTTTCCGGTTGGTTGGCCTCGATAAGCGCCTCTTTGGATTGATCAACCATAAATATATCTTTCCTGTTTTGATGTTGTGTCAGCTCTGCTGGCTGTTTGATATTGTGCCGCTGTAAGGGCAAGTGGCATAAGATAGTGGAAAGGCAGCGACTCTCGGTAATTGTTTTTTAACAATTGTGAGCTTTTACGCGCTTTACTCTGTCAGTAATTATTTACATGGGATCTTCATCCGGTATTTTGCGTAAATCTTCCACAATAAAGCCTTTTTTACGTTGTTTTACCCTTCGCCTCCTACACTTACGAGTTCGTATAAAAAGAAAGGGTGAGGTGTTGTGCGCGCAATCATTGCCATAGCCATTCTGGCGTTGTGTGGCTGGTGGAGCATTCCCTGGCTGAAAACGCATTTGCCCGCGCAATGGAATCCCTTCACGCCATTGGCCATGACCGATCCACCGGGTTGGATGATGCGTTATAAACTGCAACGACTCAGTCGTGACCCTGCGGCCTGCCTTGCGGTACTGGAAAGTGCGAAACAGCTGGGCTTCATCCAATATCGTGTTGTGCCTACTCTCCAGGGCGATTGCCCCCTGGAGCAGCCGCTGCGCGTAAGTGGGTTTGGTGAGGTGGGGTTGAGCAGCTCTTTCCTTGCCAGCTGTCCGATGGCGGTGAGCAGCACTCTGTTTGTAGTGAACAGTCAACTGGCCTTAAAGCAGGCAGGGATCAACAGCCCACTTCGCCGTATCGCGCATGTGGGGAGCTATGCGTGCCGCAATATTTATCACCGCCAGCAAGGGCGCTTAAGTGAACATGCGACAGCGGATGCTTGGGATATCAGCGGATTTCAGCTGGCCAATGACCGCTGGTTGCAGGTGGGGAAGAACTGGCAACAACCCGCTGATGCGGCAACGGCCTTGCACGCGCTGTGGCGCACGGGTTGCGCCACCTTTGGTAATGCGCTGGGGCCGGACTACAACGCCGCGCATGCCGCGCATTTCCACCTTGGTATGCGCGGGGCAGGTTACTGTCGTTGACTAAACAGCGGGATTAAGCCCACGTTTTATCAGGAAATGATTAGCAGGCCAGGAGAACAGGAAGCCGATCATCATCGCTAATTGCAACATAAACCAGAACCCCACCAGGAATGGATTGATCTGCTGGTTAAGCACGAACTTTAGGGCCAGCGCCATAAAGATAAAAATGCCTAATTGATAAATCAGCAGCGGAAAAGTTTCTGTTTTTAATGCTAATAATAAGGCACGGCCAAATGAACGTTTTTCACGCTGGCGAATGGCGAGAAACTGCAAAAATAAACCGACCAGCAAGGAAACTATCACGCAAATAACCCCCTGAAGCCAAAGCGTGGGGTTAATAGCGAACTGATTTAGTAAGGTGACTATCGGGATTGTCATTATATCGCCAAATATACAGGCAGCGGCAGATAATGAAGTGGAAATAAATATGGTTTGCCAGCTAGCGTAACCCTGTATTTTTTGCGGAACCAGCAGCGCAAGTTTAACCTGTCGCGAGGGTTTACGACCCAGATACCACCATGCGAGCCAGCCAATGAAGGGCATATACAAGCCTGTGAGTGGCCAGATGATATTCATCACCGCCACGGGATGTGGATGGCGGAAAAGGTCTTTTAAGATCATCAGGGCTGTGCAGCCGCCCAATACAAGGAAAGGTAATGCCAACTGGTTCAACATAGTCAGTTCCGCTGTTATCCCAAAAACGCGCGACAATGCGGCTGAGCCGTGCTGCGGCATTGTCTCCCCTTTGCTAAATCCCGTGGCATGATGCACCGCTATCCTCTAAGAGTAGCTGGAAAAGAGGGTGACGGAAATCACGCTGTACTGTTCACCGCAGAAGCCACAAAGATTAAGAATGAACCTCATCGCCGCCTCACGCTAAATATCCCTGCATCTTAAGTATCCGCTCTGAAAGTGAGTGATTTCGGTTAATGACGATGCTAAAAATTTATCAATCTAATGATAATTTTCAATGAATCGGGTGATTGAAACGTCTTCGGAAAAATCCTATTCTAAACAGCTAAGACGATTAAAATTGTGAAGCTATTGGCAAAAAATACCTGCTCGCACACTCTCATTACGGTAACGCATTGACATCTGGATAGTTATGATTGTTACCGCAAGTGCTGCTTTCATTTCAATCAATATTTTTTCTCATGTTAATTAATTTTTATGTTAATCAGAACGAATAACAAGGTAAAAGCGTGAAACAACGCTGAGGCAATAATGACTACCGATAATTATTTCGTCTGGCGAGGCGATACTGAAAATGAATTTCAGGCGCTGACGGAAGTGTTGCAATTGAAAGCGCTATTACAAAAGCACATAGAAGCGTTGGGTTTTGATTCATTCGCTTTTTTGGTTCAGCACCCGGTGCCTTTTACCCGGCCTCGTGTGTTTTTGTTTAGTACTTACCCTGAGAGCTGGGTAAAGCGCTATGAAAGCGAAAATTATTATACCGTGGATCCGGTGCTGCTACTTTGCCAGCGGCCGGGGCGTGGCGTGGAATGGACGCGTGATTTATTTACTGGCGCAGGCAATTTGTGGGCTGAGGCTAACGCAGCAGGGCTCAATAGCGGCTTTTCCTGTTCAGCAATGGCGTCAAATCGTGCCATTGGTATATTATCTATTGCATCATCGATTCATAGTCAGACTCAACACTTACGCGTTCAGTTAGAAGTGAAACTTCATTTCCTGGCGGAACTGAGTTTGCGCGTGCTGGAGCGGCTGAATGATAGCTCTATGGCAGTTTTATCTAATGATTTTAGTCAACGCGAACTGGAAATCCTGAAATGGACGGCAGAAGGGAAAACCTCTGCGGAAATTTCACTTATTTTAGCGATATCTGAACATACGGTGAACTTTCACCAAAAGAATATGCAAAAGCGTTTTAATGTTTCCAATAAAACGCAGATTGCCTGTTATGCAGCAGCGATTGGCTTGATATAGCAAAAAGGCAACTACTAATTTTAGTAGTTCCCAGCCAAAGGTCAGTTGTCTACCCTGCGCCGGAACTTTGCCAGGCTGGCGCAAAGAAATCATTGCAAACATGGGGATGTCAGAGGCGCATGATGAAAATAATTCAAACACAGCTTAAGGATATGCCGTCCTCTTTGTTGGCCGAATTGGGAACTTACCGGTATAGCGTTTTTGCGCGTGGAGAAGGATGGTCTATTCCTCCGAGGCTGAGCACGCCTGGACAGGAATACGATCGATTCGATCGTTCCGATGTGACTTGGCTGATAGCCTGGAATGCGCGCCAGGGTATCTGCGGGTGCGCGCGTCTGCTGCCCTGGCATGAGCCTGAAGTGCCCGAAGGCATCGTGCTGCCGTTTGATCAAAACAAAGTGTGGGAAATGTCGCGCTTTTCGGCCCGTCTTGAAGTAGACGCAGAGTTGCCACTCAATATTTTATGGCATTCAGTGCAGATGGCAGAATTGAATGGCATGGATTTTCTGATTAGTTCAGCCACGCCGATGCTGGAGAAAATGTTTGAACGGCATCAGGTGGTGTACGAACCGCTGTCACCCGGTTTGATTCAGTCTGAAGATAATTTGTTTGCCATAAGAATCCCGGTTCAGCAACCGGCACTGGCAGAGAAGTATCGCGGCACACGGCGTTTTGGACCTGAAGAAGTGTTACCGACACTGGGTGTGTCGGTCAACTGGCAGGCTCATAGCTAATCACCCCGCACCATGTGCGGGGCTGGCCGCTTACTGACGATAAGCGGTTTTGATTTGGCGAATGGTGTTGCTAAACACTTCCGCCTGCGGTTTATCAACTAATGCGCTCTGCACATAGCGCTCCATATTGATAATCACTTTGCCCGCATCGGCTTGACCCATTCCTTTCAGGATCAGCGTCACCATCATTTTCAGACAGGCCACTTCATCTGCCAGCGCCTGGGTTTCCTGCGAAGTTGAAAAGTCTTCATCACTCATAATTGACTCCTTGGTGGTGTTACTCGATGTTGACACATTACCTGTGCGTAAAAAACAGAGTATATCATAAGGTTGTTTGAGGAATTTAGGCCAGGCGAAGCGGTAAATGTCATGAGGGTGATTAATTGCTGTTCGCGCTATTTATCACCAGGGAAGAATGAAAAGGATCCCCCTATTTATTTCGTCGTGATATCACAGGCAGGAGAAAATGTTATAAATTATAACATAATGATATTAATCACAATTTTGAATTTTAATTCTTGCATGTTAATGCGTTATACACAAATGACAAGGGCCGAGTGGGCCTAATTGATTTACATCATTTCAATTGGGATTTATCTGCGTTACCAGATGTTATTTCCCCCGCAAACCCGGTAAGATGGCCTCCCAGTAATATATTTTCCCTTCACTAACCTGCGGAGTACGTCCCGTTGATCAGCCTGCTTCTTGTTGATGACCATGAACTGGTACGCGCCGGTATTCGCCGTATTCTTGAAGATATGAAGGGACTCGTGATTGCCGGGGAAGTGGCCTGTGGCGAAGATGCGGTTAAATGGTGTCGCAGTAACCCGGTTGACGTGGTGCTGATGGACATGAATATGCCCGGCATTGGTGGCCTCGAGGCCACACGCAAAATCGCGCGTTTTAATCCTGACATCCGCATCATTATGCTCACCATTCACACTGAAAATCCGCTGCCGGCGAAAGTGATGCAGGCCGGTGCTTCGGGGTATTTGAGTAAAGGTGCTGCGCCGCAGGAAGTGGTGAGTGCGATTCGTTCTGTGCATTCCGGGCAGCGCTATATCGCGTCTGATATCGCTCAGCAAATGGCACTCAGCCAGATCGAGCCGCAAAAAGCAGAATCTCCGTTCAGCTGTTTGTCGGAACGGGAATTGCAGATTATGCTGATGATCACCCGAGGGCAAAAGGTGACGGACATTTCCGAGCAGCTCAATCTTAGCCCGAAAACCGTTAACAGCTATCGTTATCGCATGTTCAGCAAACTGAATATCAGTGGCGACGTAGAGTTAACGCATTTGGCCATTCGTCATGGCCTGTTCAATGCGGAGCCATTAATCAGTAGTGAGTGACGTTTTCAACTCCAAAGCCTTTCTCAGCACCGTGACCAGTCAGCCCGGCGTCTACCGTATGTATGACGCGACAGGCACGGTGATCTATGTTGGCAAAGCCAAAGACCTCAAAAAGCGTCTGACCAGCTATTTTCGTACTCAAGTGGGCAGTCGCAAGACCGAGGTATTGGTCAGTAACATTCACAATATTGATGTCACCGTCACCCACACCGAAACCGAGGCGTTGCTGCTTGAGCATAATTACATCAAGCTCTATCAGCCGCGGTACAACGTGTTGTTGCGCGATGATAAATCCTATCCTTATATTTTCCTGAGTGCTGACGAGCATCCACGCTTGGCCATGCATCGCGGTGCTAAGCATGCTAAAGGTGAATACTTTGGACCGTTCCCCAATGGTTACGCGGTGCGCGAAACCCTGGCCTTGCTGCAAAAAGTTTTTCCCATTCGTCAGTGTGAGAACAGCGTGTATCGCAACCGCTCTCGCCCCTGTCTGCAATATCAGATTGGACGCTGCCTTGGCCCCTGTGTCGCCGGTCTGGTGACAGAAGAGGAGTATCGACAGCAGACCGATTACGTCCGTCTTTTTCTTGCGGGTAAAGATGATCAGGTGATTAACCAACTGGTCAAACGTATGGAAGAGGCCAGCCAAGGATTACGCTTCGAAGAAGCCGCACGTCTGCGCGATCAGATTCAGGCGGTACGGCGTGTGACGGAAAAACAGTTTGTCTCGAATCAAGGCGACGATCTGGATGTGATGGGCGTGTCATTCGATGCTGGTATGGCGTGTTTGCACGTGCTGTTTATTCGCCAGGGTAAAGTGTTGGGCAGCCGCAGTTACTTCCCGAAAGTGCCTGCTGATACCGAATTAACCGAAGTGGTGCAAACCTTTGTCGGCCAGTTTTATCTGCAGGGCAGTGAAGCACGCACCTTGCCCGCCGATATTTTGCTCGACTTCAATTTACCCGAACGTGAATTGCTGGCTGAGTCGTTAAGTGAGTTAGCCGGGCGTAAAGTGAACATCCAGAGTAAACCGCGTGGCGATCGCGCACGCTATCTCAAGCTGGCACGCACCAATGCCGCGACAGCATTGACCACTAAACTCTCCCAGCACTCGACTATTCAACAACGGCTCGCGGCGCTGGCGGTGTTTCTTGAGCTTGATAGCATCAAACGTATGGAGTGCTTCGACATCAGTCACACCATGGGAGAGCAGACTATTGCCTCCTGTGTGGTGTTTAACCGTGATGGCCCACTGCGTTCAGACTATCGTCGCTATAACATTGAAGGCATCACGCCTGGGGATGATTACGCGGCGATGAATCAGGTGTTACGCCGTCGCTATGGCAAAGCGTTGGAACAGGACAAGATCCCGGATGTGATTATCATTGACGGGGGAAAAGGTCAGTTGGCGCAAGCGAAGCAAGTGTTTGCCGAACTGGATGTGCCATGGGATAAAGATCGACCCATTCTGCTGGGCGTGGCAAAAGGTAGCGATCGCAAAGCCGGGCTGGAAACTCTGTTTTTCGAAGCGGAAGGAGAGGGCGTCTCTCTGCCGCCGGACTCGCCAGCACTGCATGTCATTCAGCACATTCGTGATGACTCTCACAATCATGCAATTTCAGGACACCGGAAAAAACGCGCGAAAGTGAAGAACACCAGTGCACTGGAAAGCATAGAAGGCGTAGGGCCAAAACGGCGTCAACAGCTGCTTAAGTACATGGGTGGCCTGCAACCGCTGATGAATGCCAGCGTTGATGAGATAGCGAAAGTACCTGGGATTTCCTTTGCACTGGCGGAAAAAATATACCACTCGCTGAAACACTAACGTTGAAACAGGGGGGGCAATGTAGGAACATACGTTAAATCCTACCCACACCAGACAGTTACTGGCATATGCAATTTAACATTCCGACGTGTCTTACCCTGTTTCGAGTTGTACTGATTCCTTTCTTCGTGCTGGCATTCTATCTGCCATTTCACTGGGCACCTTTTGTCACCGCGCTGATATTTGTGGTTGCTGCGATAACTGACTGGTTTGATGGCTTCCTTGCCCGTCGCTGGAAGCAGACCACGCGTTTTGGCGCGTTCCTTGACCCTGTCGCTGATAAAGTGATGGTGGCGATTGCTCTGGTGCTGGTGGCGGAACATTTTCACGCTTGGTGGATTACCTTACCTGCTGCCACCATGATTGCGCGTGAAATCATTATCTCTGCCTTGCGTGAGTGGATGGCGGAGATCGGCAAACGCAGCAGCGTTGCCGTGTCATGGATTGGTAAAGTCAAAACCACTGCGCAGATGTTCTCACTGTTTGTCCTGTTATGGCGCCCAGATGCCACTGTCGTGGGTGTTGGTGTGGTGGCGTTGTATATCGCAGCGGTGCTGACCTTCTGGTCAATGTTCCAGTATTTGAGCGCAGCACGCGGCGATTTGCTCGATAGCTGATCGATACGATTCAAAAAGCAGCAAACGGACGCACTGCGTGGATAATTCTGTTGACTCATTGCGTCAGATAAGTAGAATGCATCGCATCGAACGGCAGCGAGTCTGAAAGAAGCTGAGTGAAATCAGTAAGTTCGGTGAAATACAGGTTTAAACCTTCGAGTGTACAGCCAAGGCAGTGACTTAAAGGTGAAGTACAGAATCGAGTAGTTGAGTTGGTAACAAGGCGGCAATTGAACGAATGCCTGGGAGCTTACTTAAGTAAGTGACCTGGTTGAGTGAAAGCAGCCAACGCAGTTAGCGACTCAAATACGAAGATTATGCGGGAATAGCTCAGTTGGTAGAGCACGACCTTGCCAAGGTCGGGGTCGCGAGTTCGAGTCTCGTTTCCCGCTCCAAATGTAGTTGCCTGTTTTTAACGGGTGACATATCAGAATAAAGGCGCGTTGGCAGAGTGGCCATGCAACGGATTGCAAATCCGTCTACCTCGGTTCGACTCCGGGACGCGCCTCCAATTTACACCCTGCCCGGGTGGTGAAATCGGTAGACACAAGGGATTTAAAATCCCTCGGCTTATGGCTGTGCGGGTTCAAGTCCCGCCCCGGGCACCATATTTAGCTAGACCTAAAACCAAATAAAATCAAAGCAATATGCAGTAATGTCGTGACCGCCTAAGGGCGGTTTTTTTGTTTTTGTCGTGTCCAATATATCAATAGGGGAGGCCCTCAGGCCTCCCTAAAAAACTTATCCCAGATTGCCACTCAATCGATCGCGGAAATCGCTGCTGCGGTTATCTAATCCAATAAACTGTACCGCTGCGCCGTGACGCTGATAGCGATGCTCAATCGCATCGAGTGCCGCGACGCTCGACGCATCCCAGATTTGCGCATGAGTCAGGTCAATGGTGACGATTTTAGGGTCGTGACCGTAGTCGAAGTGTTCAAACAGATCGTTACTGCTGCCGAAGAACAGCGGTCCGCGCACGGTGTAATGCACCTGCTCACCGTCTTCACTCAACTTACGTTCAGCGTGGATAACGTGCGCGATGCGGCGTGCAAACAGCATCATGGCGAGAATGACACCAATCAGAACGCCCAGTGCCAGATTGCCTGTCCATACGGTGACGGCCACGGTGAGTACCATAACTGAGGTTTCGGACCACGGCATACGTTTGAGCGTTGCCGGTTGCAGACTATGCCAGTTCACTGTTTTGACAGCGACCACCATCATGATACCTGCCAGAACCACCATCGGGATCTGCGCCATAATGTGGCTCAAACCCGTGACCAGCAACAGCAGCACGATACCCGCTGCAATAGTAGATACTCGGGTACGCGCTTTGCCCAATTCCACGTTGACGATGGTCTGACCGATCATCGCACAGCCGGCAATGCCGCCATAGAATCCAGCAAGGATATTGCCCACGCCAAGAGCCCAGGATTCACGGCGTTTACCTGAAGGGGTATCCGTAATATCGTCAACCAGTTTCGCCGTGAGTAGCGACTCCATCAGACCAACAAAGGCAATACTTAGCGCTGTAGGCCAGACGATTTGTAGCGTTTGCAGATTAAAAGGGACTAACAACGTGGTAAAACCTGGAAGGCCCGCACTCATTGGCCCCTCATCGCCGACGTTGGGTACCCGATAACCCATCAGGAGCGCCACACCGGTGACCACCACAATCGCCACCAGCGGGGATGGAACGCTTTTCAGGATTTTTGGCAGTAACAGCACTATTGCCAGGGTGGCAGCAAACAGCACCCAAACCAATCCTGACTGCCCCCAAACGTGCGGGACTTGTGCAAAGAAAATTAATATTCCGAGCGCATTCACAAAGCCGATCATCACCGAGCGCGGAATATAGCGCATCATGCGGGATAATCCTGCCAGGCCGAAGATGATCTGGATAATGCCCCCCAGGATCACGGCCGGTAAGATGTACTCCACGCCGTGAACGTGCACCATCGGGCCAATGACCAGCGCGACCGAACCGGCTGCTGCGGTGACCATCGCCGGACGTCCGCCAAGAATGGAGAGCGTCAGGCAAAGTACGACCGAAGCGACCAGGCTCACTTTGGGGTCGACGCCGGCTATCACAGAAAAGGAGATGACTTCAGGAATCAGTGCCAGCGCGGTGATGACACCCGCCAGGCACTCTCGGGTCAGTAAAGCAGGCGAGCGTAGCACGCTGCCCACCGTGATATCGTTCACCGCTGGGGCGTGTTCAGTGGGTTGGCTCATAAATTTTGCAGGCTCTTTTATTATTTTGCGCATGCTGTCACGGCATGGCAGTAACCAGATGGAAATCAGACGAGGAAGATGTTAACTGGCAAAGCTGAAGGGTGCTAGTAAAAAGGGTAGGCAAACAAGTGTGATTCCGTCCCTGGAATCGATATTAAACCTGAATATCGTCTGGCGTTTTATTCACCACCAGTTCCAGTAAATGGCGATAAATATCTAAGGTGATGACATCACTTTCCATTTCCAGACGCTGGATTAACGAAGCGATAATCGTCTTATTCGTCACCTGCATACCACATTGCAGGATTTCCGCAATAATTTGACCAAACACTTCCATCTCAACGCTGTCGCTGTTACCTGCAAGTTTAAAGTAGTCAGCGATGGCTTCGCTGCTGGTCGCAGTATTTTGCATGTGTGAAGCCCTTATGATCGGTCTGTTGGCAGAGATGCCTTCAGCTCCATGATGAAAAAATACGTGCGGACAGGCACGTATGACCCAAACTCATCAACCAACGCAAAAAAGACACCTCTGAAGGTGGAAATCCAATACACCTTCAGAGGCGACGCAATATGCATCATTCGTTACGGAGCCATTAGCTGGCTCACGGGAGATAAAGTTATAAAATTTGATGTAACTTGTACAAGTGGTTTTTTGTGCATAACGTGCTAATCGTTAAAATACAATAAGTTAAATTGATGCCTGAGATTGAAAACTTATACAAAAAGGTTGTACAGCATCGATATCATCATCATGTTGTACAATAAAAAGGGGGAGCAGAGCGCAGGGGATGTGTGCAATTGACGGTGGCAATGTAAGCAAACTTTTCAATGGCACTCGGCTTTGCTTATAATAACGCACCCGTTTAGTTAGAAACCTAACCATTAGGCTACTACGTTTTGAGCGACTATCCACAACCTTTTTCTCGTTTATTACATCTCACTGCGCACGCATGGCGTCTGGCGGTGGATCGCCGCCTGAAAGAGAGCGGTCTGAGTATGAGCAGCTGGATGGCGATCGCCACCGTCGCTACCGCCAACGAACCGCCAACACAAAAAGCACTGGCACAGCTGCTGGGCCTGGAAGAGGCGAGTGTGGTGCCTTTGGTCGATCGATTGGTCAAGCAGCAATTGCTGGCGCGCGTGCAGCCGAAAGAGGACCGTCGTAAACGTCTGCTGGTGCTGACAGAGCAAGGACGTGTGGCCTTTGCTGAGGTCAAAACACAGGCGGATGCCCTGCGCGCGCAACTGCTGGCGGACATCGACCCTGACGCACTGGCGGTAACCGAAAAAGTGCTGCAACAACTGCTGGCTAAATTGGGAAGCAGCTAGTCGTGGCCAAACGCAATCCCTATGCCCAGCGAGAGTGGCTGCCGCATGAAAAACCGATGCTGCCGGGCTCACCTTCTACGCCAATCCATTCACCCTCAAAGCGGGTGGCATTTGGCATCATTGGACTGCTGATTTCCATTACCGGTGCACTCAGTAATGCACTGGTCACCGCCAACCTCACCAATCTGCAGGGCACATTTGGTGCTTACACCAATGAAATCGCCTGGCTGCCTGCGGTTTATGTGATGGGTAATATCTCCATCAACTTGCTGTTAGTGAAATTCCGCCAGCAGTTCGGGTTGCGTTTGTTCACCGAAGCTTTTCTGGTGCTGTACGTCATCGTGGCGTTCTTCCATATCCTGGCTAACGATCTTAGCTCGGCGATTATTGTGCGAACCGCACATGGTATGGTCGGCGCGGCACTCAGCTCGCTCGGCATTTATTACCAAATTCAGGCATGGCCAGCGAAACACCGGCTGAAAGCGTTGGTGATTGGTATCACCGCTTCACAGCTGGCCATCCCTTTGGCTCGCCTGTTTTCGACTGAACTATTGCAACTGGAAGAGTGGCGCGGGTTGTATCTGTTTGAACTCGGGCTGGCGT